>CAZTHD010000222.1:0-3411 GCA_964613315.1 uncultured Oscillospiraceae bacterium
AAGGGTCGCTATATTGCTGACTATGGAGGCCAGGGTGCCGCTTATGACGGAGCTGACTCCGGAGATGTCGGGGTTCATCCGGGTGATGATGTCGCCCTGCTTTTCCGTGGTGAAGAAGGAGTGGGGCATATATTCGAGGTGCCTGTACATCTCGTTCCTCATGTCATAGATTATGTGCTGGGATATCCATGCGTTTATATAGCTTTCCAGTATACCTATGAGCTGGCTCATGGTCATGGCAGCAAGGGCCATGAGAAGGAGCTGCACTAAAAGCTTCATATTCTCTCCCACCAGAGCCTGGTCCACTATCTTTCCCGTTATGATGGAAGGAAGCAGCCCTACCGTGGCGGATAGAAGTATGGTTATGAAAACTATTATGAACTGGAATACGTAGGGCTTAAGATAGCCCAGTATCCTCTTGATAAGTTCTTTGGTGACTTTAGGCTTATTTGCCTTTTCTTCATCTGTAAGGAAACCTCTCGGTCCCATTCCGTGTCCGGGTCCCGGCATGGTGTTCACCTCTTGATTCTAAATGCAAAAAATGTATTTAACACTTTATTATATATTTTTTTCGTTCTGAAAAAAAGCCTTCATAATATATTTAAGAAGGCGCAGAAATGGAACGGGATACCATTCTTTGAGATTGTTAATTCTTTTCATATGTGATAGTATGAAAAAACCGGAAGATATTGCACATGATCTGCGAGGAACACAAGATGCCCTACTATTTGAAAGAGATCAACGAACGCTGCAGAAAGGATGCGGCGGGATTCATCAGGGAATGTGATGAACTTTTTGAAAAGAAGCTTGAACATGCGGCTGACATGATACAGGCGAATATGTCAAAGAGCCCCATAGTGCTGCTTTCAGGACCTTCCGGAAGCGGCAAGACGACCACGGCAAAAAAGATCTCCGAAGTACTGGAAGCAAGGGGCGTGCGCACCCATGACATATCCCTTGACAACTATTTCAAAACGGTGGATCCGAGCAATTACCCGAGGACCGAGGACGGTTCTCTCGATTTCGAATCGCCTTTGTGTCTTGATATGGATCTTCTCAATCAACACTTCAGTGCTCTGTCTGCAGGTGAAAGAGTTTTCATCCCGAAATATGATTTCGTACATCAGATGAGAGTCCAGCGCATGGATAGATTCCTTGAGCTGGGAGATAACGAGATCGCAGTCTTCGAGGGCATACATGCTCTCAACGATGCGATAACCGGCGTACATCCCGAGGCTTTCAAACTATATATTTCCGCAAGGAGCAATGTCATAGACTATGACGGACAGCTGGTGTTCAAAGGCACCTGGATGAGGCTCATGAGAAGGACAGTAAGGGACTACCTCTTCCGCGGGACGGATGCGACAGGTACTCTTGCCCAGTGGGCTAACATAAGGAGAGGAGAAAAGCTTTACATATCTCCCTTTAAAGACAACGCGGACCTTCAGTTCGATTCATCCTTTGCCTACGAAGTCCCCGTCATGAACAACATGGCCACGGAGCTCTTCAAAGCCATACCCGAAGATACCCCCAGATACAGAGAATTAAGCGAAATACTTACGGCTTTCGAGCGTTTCGAGGACGTATCTCCTGATTTCCTTGCTCCCGAAGCTCTTCTTCGCGAGTTCTTCGGAGGCGGAAAGTATGAGTATTAGGGAGGGATAGGAAATGAGAAGCAAGAAAAGGCGTTCGCCTTTATTCCATATCCTCATCAGCATATTGATCGTAGGGCTTTGCTTTTTCCTTGGCATCTTCCTCGACAGCAAGCTGATGATAGGAGAAGACGGAGTTCCGGGTCACGGTATGCCTTTCTTTACCATAGTTCTGCCGGGCCTTGCCCTGGTCATATCGGCTGTCAGGATACTCGTTTATCTGATAAGAAGGATCATAGAAGAGAACAGGGAAAGAAAGAAAAATCTTTGAAGCGTATATAATATATATAGAAGAAACAAGCTGCGATATTGCAGCATGTTTTGCTTATCTTTAATCTTTACCCTGCTGTTTACACCAGATATTCATTATCATATCCACCGGAAGGTGCTTTACGAGCCTTACCTGTCTTCTTACGGGAGCCCCGAGTATGGAGACGGTTTTCTTCTTTTTGAGGTCCTTCATGGCCTGGTCTATGACTTCCTTTGCAGTGTACCAGCGGTCGACGTATTTTATGACTTCGTCGTGCTTTGCCCTCTCCTGGAAATCTGTTTTTATCCCTCCGGGACATACGCACATCACATGCACTCCTCTTTTTTTCAGTTCTCTTCCTATGGCCCTCGAAAAGCTCAGGACGTAGGCTTTGCTTGCGCCGTAAACGGCCTGATAGGGTACGGGCTGCCAGCTGGAATTAGAGCCCATATTTATGATGGAGTCGCCCTCCTTCATATACGGAAGTGAAAGAAGGCAAAAGGCAGTGAGGGCTTTGTCATTTACGTCGGCCATACCAAGGACGTCTCCAAGGTCCATATTCTCGAAGTCCCCGAATATACCGTAGCCCGCATCGTTTATGAGCAATGCTATCTCGGGCTTTTCTTCTTCCAGGAGCTTTCTGTACTCTTCAAAATGGCTTTGGTCCGTAAGATCCCATGCAAGAGTCCTTAAGGGCGTGCGGCACTCAGGCTTTAAAGTTTCGAGCCTGTCCTTGTTCCTGTCGATGACCCATATCTCATCCAGCTCGGATTCTTTATCGGCTGCGAGAACGAATTCTCTTCCCATACCGGAAGCTGCTCCGGATATAACTGATATTTTCATAGATTTACTCCTAAAGGTTTTGCGAATCGACTGTCTTTTGCCCATTGTACCATAGCAATGGGCAAAACAAAAGACGCAGGGCCTTTTGCAAGGCCTGCGCCTTCTATGTCATCGGAGGCTTTTTGTGCCTTCCGTAGTCTTTCACGGGGCCGCCCCCTTTTTTAGGGGCGGCCTACTTTTTGCTGCAAATCACTGCTGGATCTGCCTCGGACGACGTATCAGTGATACGAGTCCTACTACTGCGAGAACAGGGAATGCGATCTGCACCAGTCCAGCTAAGAGGACACCGGCCAGTATTATGGGCAGGAATACTATGGTCGCAGCCAATCTCGCAAATCCCCACGTGGCGCGAAGTCCGAAGACAAAGAGTCTTCCGAAGACGCTGATCATCATTATTGCGAAAATCATTTCAAGCATTTCTTTTCCCTCCCTTCGCAATTTTTGCCTTAAGAGGCCCCCTTTTCATTTGCCTCCCTCAGCTTGATTAAAGTATAGCCTAAGGATCCTTTTGTATAAATGCTTTCTGCGAAGGATTAAGGCCGCCTATTTCCCCGCTTTTGTGCAAAAAATCAGGCGGCCTTTTGCTACTTCCTTCATATATATTAATATGCGATAGTGTAAAGTAATTGTGGGGAAAATAGAAAAATAAAAAATAGAGGTTGACCT
>CAZTHD010000223.1:0-3408 GCA_964613315.1 uncultured Oscillospiraceae bacterium
GTAGCCCACGGATCCCTGCGCCTGAGCATAGACGAAGATATATCGGACGACGATATCGAATACATGATAAGCTCCGTAAAGGAAATAGTCGAATACCTGCGCGGTTTCTCTCCTGTCTGGAGAGACCTTAAGGAAGGCAAGAGAGAATACATATTATAAGGAGGCAATACAATGGCTTTATATAGTGAAAAAGTAATGGATCATTTCCGCAATCCCCGCAACGTAGGCGTTCTTGAAGACGCCAACGGCATAGGCGAAGTCGGAAACGTAGTATGCGGAGACATCATGAAAATGTATCTGAAAATAGAAGACGATATAGTAAAAGACGTAAAATTCGAGACCTTCGGCTGCGGCAGCGCCATAGCCTCGAGTTCCATGGCAACCGAGCTCATAAAGGGAAAGCCGGTATCGGAAGTAATGAAATTGACGAACAAGGCTGTAGCTGAAGCTCTCGACGGGCTTCCCGACTACAAGATGCACTGCAGCGTGCTTGCAGAAGAGGCCATCCAGTCCGCTCTTGAGGACTACAGAAGAAGGATGGAAAAAGACCCTGCGCTCTAGGCGAAATACTCTTCTTTGGCTTTTGCAAAATGCTCGTTGAACTTCTCTGCGGCTTCCCTGCTTATATCAAGCTCGGGATAGAGAAGATCGAAGGCGTGTATGTTCGTATGGTATACGTCCACGGAGGCCTCTACCCCTGCCGCTTTGAGATCTTCGACGAACTTTAGTGTCTCGCAGTAGAAAGGCTCCCCGTCGCTCACAAAGGTATAGCAGGGAGGAAGTCCTTTGTAATCTGTCTGTCTGGAAGGAGAAGCGTAAGGAGATACTTCCTTTTTGGCGTCCTTTCTTAAGTAAAGGCGCCATCCCAAATGATTGAGCCTTGTGTTCCACATCCTGCCGTGGTTGTTTTTTGAAGACTCGGTATCGAAATTATCAAGCATGGGATAAAGGGGCATCTGGTATGCTACCTTCACTTCTCCTTTATCTCTTGCCATCATGCAAAGAGCTGCGCAAAGGCCGCCCCCTGCACTTTCTCCCCCGACCATGATCTGATCCTTTCTTATGCCCAAAGCTTCCGCATTGTCCTTCATCCAAAGAAGTGCTTCATAGCAGTCGTTTATGGCAGCAGGATAGGGCTTAAAAGGCGAAAGAGTATATGAAGGAGAAACGACCACTGCGCCATATTTCTTTACAAGGTCAACAGCCCTTGACATATATACCATTTCCTTGAGACCTGATATATACCCTCCTCCGTGGATCCAAAGGACTCCGGGAGCATCTTTTGTCCTTTGCCCCGGGGACATGACTATCACCGATCTTTTGCGTCCTTCGCATTCTATCTTTTTTACGATCGCCTGTACACCTGAAGGTTTTGTAAGCTTTATCCTCATAGGCGGTGCTTTTCATCCTTTATATATATTAGCGCCTTTTGACTGTGCCTAAAGAATAGTACTGCAGACCCTTCGATTTGTAAAGAAAAAGATGGACCTTCATCATCTGCAAAAACGTATTTGCAAGCCGAATTGCAAATAGCCCTCTTTATTTCCTCCCCCTTATCATTTATTTTGATCCTTTTTGCATGCATAATTAAATCACAAACAAGGGGAGAAAACCCCAGAGGAAAGACAAGTGAAAGGAGTCAGTTATGAGAAAAGAATTGTCGATCAAAAAGCTGCTTACGATATGCGCAGCATCAATTCTGGCAGTCATACTTATTACGGGCTCAGTCACCGTAATAAACGAAGGCCACGTCGGAGTGAAATACCGCTTCGGGAAAATAGTAGAGACCGGGATACAGCCGGGCATGCACCTGCACGTACCGTTCATCGAAACGGTCAGAAAGGTGGACATAACCGAACAGGTCTACGTATCAGACCTCTCGGCGTACACAAAAGACACGCAGACAGTAAAGTCCCTGGACTTCCAGCTCAACTACAGATACAACAGCGCGGAACTTGACAACATCATCAGGACCATAGGTATCCAGAACGTAGAAGATAAACTGGTGGCGCCTAACATCATCTCCGTGCTTAAGAACGAAGTAGGCAAATACAAAGCGGAAGAACTGATAGCTAACAGAAGCCTTCTCGAGCAGTCCGTACAGGATGAGATCTCAAAGATACTGAACAAGTACGGAATAATAGTATCGAAGATATCCATCCAGGACATAGAGTTCAACGAAGCATTCGAGCAGGTCGTAGAACAGAAAGTAGCAGCGGAGCAGAAAGCTCTCACCGTTCAGAACGAAACGGTGCAAAAGGAAGAAGAGGCTAAGCAGCAGGTCATAGCAGCCCAGGCAGAAGCAGAAGCCACCCTCATAAAGGCAGAAGCAGAAGCAAAGGCGAACAGACTGCTCAACGAATCGCTCTCCCAGAACCTGATATCTTACTACAAGATCCAGGCATGGAACGGTGAGTTCCCCGAAGTGATAGGCAACAACATCAACCCCTTCGTGACCCTGGGTGAATAACGAAAAAGCCTGAACTAAGCGAAAGCCCCCGAAAAAGCGGGGGCATTTTTATATATATATTATCAGCTTATTCTTCCGGTTTAAAGACGTAAAGGCCTTCGCCCGATGCAAGGGCCCTGACAAGCCCCAGAAGTTCGTCGGAGGCATTATATACCGTCATGTAGGTATCGCTGCCACTGAAGGTGAAAAGTGCGTTCTCCACGGGTATCACAACGTCCAGGCTGCAGGGTCCGAAACGCTCGTCCATTAAGCCTCCCTCAAGAACTCCCGGCGCAGGATTGACGGTCCATCCGCCGGACTCTTCCTCTGCAGGTCTTATGAGGCAGCAGCAAATATCGTAATAGCAGTTGAGCTTTATGAGAAGGTCTGCATACTTTTTTCTAAGACCCTCTATGCGCGGGCTCTCAAGGAAGTACTCTTCAATCTTGAAATACTGCCCGTCCTGGTACTTAGCGACCTGCTTTGGGAGTATATCGACGACCACGTATTTCTTTCCCATAAGGCTTTCCAGCACGCTATAGGTCCATTCTCTTCCCTCATCGAGCAAATCATAAAGACCGTCTTCTGAGAGCACGCCTCTTTTGAGCTCCGAAGGAAGAAGTCCTGCCTCATCGTCTGCAAAATCGCTTTTCCACTCAGAGCTTGAGTAGTAGGACGACAGTTTCTTAAGGTTCTCCTGCACCCTTGCAAATCCGGTGGCAGAGTCTGCTCCTGATCTTATGGTCTCCGCTGTTCTTTGCATCAGCTCTTCGTAGTGGGTGATCCTTTCGATCTGCTCTTTTCTTGCTTCTTTATCCATTGCTTTTTTATCCTTTCGATGCCTTGAATATGACCGCGGCCGATTCCCTCAGGCGCTGGTGCTTTACTGTAGTAGCGTCAAAGTTGCTGCGGTTCTCCTTTAGGTCCTTGATCATATACTCTTCCTCGCTGCCGAATGT
>CAZTHD010000224.1:0-3390 GCA_964613315.1 uncultured Oscillospiraceae bacterium
GTCTTTTACTATTTTTCTTATGCTTAGCACCGCAAGGAGTGCTATCAAAGCAATTATTATATATGTCATCATCATTCAGTCCTCAATGCTATGACCGGATCCTTATTGGATGCGGACTTTGATGGTATGAGGCCTCCTATCATGGTGAGCACCGTAGCTACAACGACTAAGGCTACAGCAGACTCTATGGGAAGCACGGCCTTGATATCAGCATTCTCCGTAAGCTTCAAAAGAAGCTTGTTGATGGGGATATTGAGAAGTGCGGTCACGCCGACTCCTATGAGTCCAGAGAGTATTCCTATTATAAAGGTCTCTGCGTTGAATATGGAGGATATGTTCCTCTTTGAAGCTCCAAGAGCTCTCAGTATACCTATCTCCTTCGTCCTTTCAAGAACTGAGATATACGTGATGATGCCTATCATAATGGAGGATACCACCAGCGATATAGATACGAAAGCTATGAGCACGTAGGATACGCTGTTGATGATCTTCTCAACTGACTTTAAGAGTATGCCCGTTATATCCACATATCTTATCTTGTACTTGTCGTCTGAAGCCTTGTTATACGTCTTCATGAACTCCGTAAAGAGATTCTTCGATGCGAAGTCGTTGAAATAGAAGGCTATGGAGGTGGGATCGTCAAGATCCTGATATCCGAGCTTGAGAAGATTGTTGTTGTAGGTCGTGGCGCTTCCCGAGCCCATGGTGGTCATGAGCCTTGTAAGCTCTTCTTCCGTCATATCGAATTTGAATGCGGAAGCAAGCTTTTGCTCGTCCACAGAGAACATGTTTCCCGAGAACATGGCGGACATGGCTTCTGCCATAGGCCTTGTGACCTGCCCCACTGCTGAGCCTACCTGCCCTGTTATGGTAAGGACGGACATCTTCTTTATGAAATTGGGAAGGGTCTGTATTAGAGAGGATGCAGACCTTGGATCTGTCATGACTGCAGTGAGCCTGTCACGGGAACTGATATCCGTGCCGTAGACCGTCTCTTCTTCAGTGGAGCTATATGCTATCTTATCTACTTGGACCTCGTCCGAAGCCAATATATCTGAATAGTAAGTTTCGAACATGGTGCTGACAGCTGCTGCGAGGTTCTCATAGTCCGAATCGTCGAATATCATGGAAAACACGTTGAAATCGGTATTTTCCAGATACTCTGATATGTCCGCATACTGCGGATCGTCCGGAATATCGAATACCGATGCAAGGCTGCTGAAGTCCACGTTCGCGAGGACTTCTTTATACTTTTCCGCATCTATAGTCCCTTTGAACTCATCTATGCCTGAAAGATCCAGCAAAGTTCCGTCTTCTGTTTCCTCTATATTGGCTTTTTCATATTCGTCTACCAGTGACTGGAGAACTGCGGTATTGATGCCCACAAGGGCTGCAGTCTTTCCCATGATCTGCTGGGGATCTGCGATGCTGTCGTAGATCTCCTCGGAGGTGTCTGCAATTATCCTCGCGCTGTCTTCAGGGCTTATGCCGCTGCCTATGGAGGGAGCGTTGAAGACGAATGCCTGATTTAGCATATTTGCATCGACTTTAATCATGCTTCCGAAATCGAGATTGCCGCCTTTTTGGGAATTATCGTCAAAGCGCTTCCCGGAGAAGACGTCTATCTCCTTTTTCTCCATTTGCTTTTTAAGTATCTCAGAGGAGGAAGCCTTGTCTATTACGTGCTTTGTAAGAGAAGGAAGATAAAGGACACCGGAACTCGAAGTACCGCTGTCTGCGCAAAGCACTGCCGTAATGACAAGATCTTCCGAATTCTCATAGACCTTCATCATGTAATCAAGGTCACCTGACATATCTTCGTATATATCGTATTTCTCGTTGTATTTGAATTTATCCGTCGGATCCACAAGCTTTAGCTTAAGTCCCAGGATATCCTCATAGGTGATGGTGATGGGATCCTCCGTTACCGCAGTCCTCTCGCCCAGCATCATGCTGGTAAAGAGGGGCTTTAGCTTTGAAGTATCCTTAAGTCCCAGGGTGTATGCCAGTATATCCGATATCTGGCCCTTGCCCGAGACGACTACTGCAAGCTCGTTGTACTTTTCGGGAAGCCTTCCCGCCAGTATTATATTGCCGTTTTCTATGGCATCAGGTCCCGACACTTCCGAGAATATGCTCATGGACATGGAAGGAAGGGTCATGAAATTGGATGTACCTGTCACGGACCCGAGGGCTTCGTTTGGATTGAGCTGGGCCAGGTTGCCCTTTACGTCTATGGTGAAAATGAGGGGCGTGATAGAGTAGGAGTACCTTATGTTCCTTACGTACTCCTCGTATTCCGATGGATGAGTCTCAAGGTATTTCTTGAAATGCTTTAGATCGTTCTTCCTTATGGAAGACTGCATGGAGGTCATGATCTGAGTTTCGACGAGGCTTCCTTCCGGCGCCTCCTTGTTGGAACTTCCCTGCATGGAGAGCATGGCGGAGAAAAAGTCCGCAGTCTCAGTCTGCATGGTCAGAGGATAGCTGACCATGGTATCTTCCTGCATCTTGTCTATGTACTTCTGAAATCCCGTGGAAAGGGAAAGTATCAAAGCAATGCCTATGATACCTATGGAACCTGCAAAGGCAGTGAGTATGGTCCTGGCCTTTTTGGTCATAAGGTTATTGAGGCTCAGTCCCAAAGAGGTAAAGAAGGACATGGAGGCCTTCCCCAGGTTCTTGTGCACAGCCTTTACTTCCTTTTGCGGAAGGAAGGGATTGGAGTCTCCGACTATCTCCCCGTCTCTTAAGTTCACTATCCTGTTTGCGTAGGTGTCGGCAAGTTCCGGATTGTGGGTGACCATGACTACCAGCCTGTCCTTTGAGACTTCCTAAAGAAGCTCCATTACCTGAACGCTGGTCACGGTATCGAGAGCTCCCGTGGGCTCGTCTGCAAGGAGTATCTTGGGGTCGTTCACAAGGGCTCTTGCAATGGCTACCCTTTGCATCTGACCTCCCGACAGCTGGTTGGGCCTCTTGTGGGCGTGCTCGTAAAGGCCTACTTCGTCAAGGGCTTCAAGAGCTCTTCTCTTCCTTTCCTTGTTCGATATGCCGCCTATGGTAAGGGCAAGCTCCACGTTGGCCAGCACCGTCTGGTGCGGTATCAGATTGTATGACTGGAACACGAAACCTACCGTGTGGTTCCTGTAGGAGTCCCAGTCGCGGTCTTTGTATTTTTTAGTGGAGACGTTGTTTATGATGAGGTCTCCCTGATCGTAGCGGTCAAGGCCACCTATGATGTTGAGAAGCGTAGTTTTTCCCGAACCCGAAGGTCCAAGGATAGCTACGAACTCGTTTTCTCTAAAGGAGATATCTACCCCTTTAAGAGACTGCTGAACGAGGTCTCCTGTCTTGTAGGTTTTAGTAATGCCTGTTAGATTTAGAATC
>CAZTHD010000225.1:0-3388 GCA_964613315.1 uncultured Oscillospiraceae bacterium
TTAGACACCTTTTCAATCCGTTAAATAAAAAATTCCTTTAAGGTTTCTCAATTCTCCGTTTTTCTGAAGCCTTCCGACGAGATCGAAAACGGGATTGAAATCGGTACCGCCCCGCCCCTTTATGGAGAGATCTTTTATATATTCCCTCCATTCATCTATGGAGTGTATCGATACGTGAGACTGTATCCTCGCATCGCACTGCACGATATGCACGTTCATCCGACGGAAGAAATTCTCTTTTTGCATCAATATATGTTCTATCTCCGCAAGGAAGCGTTCAACTATATCTATGGTGCAGGAACCGCTGGTATCTATAGCTATCACAAGGTCCTCCACCTTATAGCTTTCGCTGTATTCGAGGGGCTCTATGAGGGGCATGTTGCCGTATCTTTTAAGGCCGTAATAGTAAGGGATGAAATCAAAGCCCGACTGGTCTATCCTTATCTCCTCTTTCATGGACGAATATCGTCTTAGATATCTCGAAAAGTCGTAGCGGGCTCTTGCTCTCAGGATCATCTTTTCTTCCCTGCTGCCTGCTGAAAGTCCGTACTCCCCCGTGAGCGCCTTGCCGCCCGGAAGATCGTCTTCGCTTGGCCAGCATCCCGGGACCATCTCTTCCAGCCATTCGTCATAGTCTTCATCTTCGTCAGCTTCGAGAAAGAAAGTGCCTTCCGCTTGCCTTATCACTTCCGTGCCATGAGGTCTTTTAGCTTTTTGCATATCTCCCCAATCCACTGCATTTGTTTCAAAGGGTCTGTACCAATATCCGTGATCGTCTCTTGTAACGAGCTCTTTTATGTTCTCAAGGTCCTCTTCGAACATATCCATGACGGCTTTGTATACTTCATTTGCATCTGCAGGATCGACATTTTGCGGAAGTGCGTCCTTGATGCTCATTTGAAGAGATCTCGAATCATCATCCGGAAAATACAAGGTCCTCAAATACTCTGCAGAGATGTCGCAGGCAAGATCCCAAAAGACCCTCATGACTTTACCGGGACGCAGCATATGCCTTTTCAGGCAATGCATCAGAAGGTGACGGACATCCGCAAGGTCCGGGGCCGATCCCGGCTCGAAATAAATATTTATCCCGTCCGTACCGAGTATCCTTATCCCATCATCTGCAATGAGCCTGGTTCTTTCTATGGGAACGCGAAAAAAAGGACATGCCGCCCCAGCCTTAAGCAGGAGACCGGAAAGTATGTCCTCTGAT
Source organism: uncultured Oscillospiraceae bacterium (assembly GCA_964613315.1). Classification (GTDB taxonomy): domain Bacteria; phylum Bacillota; class Clostridia; order Peptostreptococcales; family Anaerovoracaceae; genus RUG13409. The sequence continues at coordinate 1,214 of CAZTHD010000225.1, forward strand.
CTTTCTTGTATTGCTCCTTGTGGATATGTCTCGAAAACCTCAGCCATATGCCCTAAGAAGTATTATTTAGAGCGTTATCATCTCGATGAGCTGATCTTTGGTCCTGTACCCGATGGCTGCTCTTACAGCCTCGCCGTTGTTGAAAAGTATGAGTGTTGGGATACTGTTTACCTGGAATGCGTTGGCAAGCTCCGGCTCGTCGTCTACGTTGACTTTTCCTATGATGACGTCGCTTCTTTCAGCTGCCAGTTCCTCGAGCACCGGAGCCTGCATCTTGCAGGGTCCGCACCAGGTAGCCCAAAAATCTACCAGAACCGGCTTTTTAGCTTTGAGGACTTCCTCCTGGAAATTAACTTTTGTAAGTGTGAGTTCCATCTTTATTTCTCCTTGTAATACAGCATGCAGTGGCAAAGTCCTTCAAAATCGGGATCTTTGATTTGATCTCTGAATTCCTTGCACATGCACTTGGTGTCTTCAGTGCGCTCTCTTCTGCAGGGGCAATAACCGCCCGTGCGCTCGAGACCTTCCTTAATGGTTTTAACTATCTCTTCATCTGTGTTGTATCTTACCTTCATTTTTACCTCCCTTTCTAGAGGAAACCGTCTGCGCTCCCCTTCGCAGCTCTGAATACATAAAGGTACTTAAGAGCGTTGAAGAAAAGCGGACCTCTGTACTGGAAATGGCCGACGATACCTTTTATGTGTATCAGCAGCAGATTCCTCTGATTTATTGCTATAGCTTCTATATCGTCGACGGAGAGCTTCTTTCCGTTCATTTCGAATGCATCGGGATAAGCTTTCAATACGACGTCTTTTATTTCGACCACGTTGTGGTTTTCATCTACGAATTCCTCTGAGATCGAGTCACTGAACATGGCTCCGTCGGATGCTTTCTGAAGGTCTTCTATATATGCCCTCTGTGCCTTGTCAAGCTCCGTAACGGTTCTGACGTCTCCGTCCTTGCCTATTAAATATCCGTACTTGTCGAAGGTCGCTTCATATCCGCATTCGCAGAAGAAACGGTCGCCCTTGGAATGGAGATGATTCATCTTTCCGCACTCAGGGCAAAGGAAGACGGTGGATTCGAGGCTTTCTGCCATATCCCTTCCCCTGAAAGCTACGGGATCTTTCTTTTGTTCCGCATAGGCATCCACATAGAGATCTCTTTCGATGGTCTTTTGGACTTCTTCCGGAGTCATGGCTTTGAGTTCTTCAGGACTGTAAACACCGGCCACTTCGCCTCTAACTCTTCCGCGGCGGGTAGACTTGTGCCATCTCGGAGCCATGAAATAACCGCCCTTTATGCGGTAGGTGACAAGTGTCGCACCGCAGGCTTTTGCCAGCTGTCCGGTCACGGGAGGTATCGGGCAGGTGATACCGTTGAAGGTCCTGTTTCCTTCCGGGAACATTGCGACGTTGTGGCCTCTTCTGAGCTGCCTAAGTATCTGCCTTGTGGTCCTGATGCCGTGCATACCCTTGTAGTGGATGATGGGTCCGAAGATATACATGAGTATCTTGCCCCAGAATTTGAACCTTGTCAGGTTCTCGGTAGCTACAAAGTAAGTCTGCTTTGGCGATGCCAGTCCTATGAAGGCCGAATCAGCATCAGTGGTGTGATTGGCAAGGATCAGGCATGGGCCCTCCACGTCTTTGAGTTTCTCGTAGCTGTAGTTGAACAAACAGCGTACGAAAGGAGTTCCTATACCTCTTATGATCTTGTATAAAATATCGTGGCGTTTGTATTCATCCATTTCGATCACCTGTCAACTGATAAATTATCAATATATTTTATCATAAAACTCTTTCTGTGTTAAACTTATTATCGAAATTCATGGAAGGAACAAAAAAGCATATGGCGATCCACATAGTATTCGTAGAACCTGAAATACCATCTAACACAGGAAACATCGCAAGGACCTGCGCTGCCACAAGCAGCGTCCTTCATCTCGTAAGGCCTCGGGAGTTTGACAGTTAGTCAGTAAAGTAGAAGAAGATACAAGTCTGAAACCCATTGAAAAATGGGCTTTTTTGATGCAAAAAATTTGTCAAATTCTTAAAAAATATTTGTTGCAATCGTTGCAATCAGTTGTAATATATGGTATAATCAAGTATGAAACTTGGTTATGACACAAAAGCGAAGGATCCTACCTACTTCGTACAGGTAGGTATCCGCAAC
>CAZTHD010000226.1:0-3375 GCA_964613315.1 uncultured Oscillospiraceae bacterium
TCATCTGCCTGCCAACGTTCTGGGAAACCACCTTGTGCACCTGCTCCCAAGTATGTATACTGCCGCAAGCTTCCTTCCATCCGAACCTATGGTCACGTCCGTGCCCTGTGTGCTTTCAAACACGGGTGTGAGTCTGGCAGGCGCCGTGCTGCCGCCGAGCAGCGACAATATATCTGCCTGGCGCATTATGTACGTGTTGCTGCCCATCTCGAAGAGCAGGAAAGTTTCCGGATCTTCGCTCAGTTCAAGAGCCGCTGTAAGGAAGCGAAGGTTCGCATAGTGAGGATCCGACTCTCCCGTCCCGTTAAGAGCATTGCTGACATATACGCCGTCTTTTAATATGGCTGAATCAAGGTTAGACGCATCGCAGTTTTCGAAATCGACTACCTCCTGGATGAGCTTTGCCTCTCCGAAGCCGTCTTCGCTGATCTCCCTTATGTACAGACGGCGTATGAGGGCCCTTTCTGTATTCCCGTCCATGGCATCTGCGTCGACCGTGGTGCCTTTGACGCTGTCGAAGTAAGCAGTCTTGGATGTGGTGTAAGCAGCCACTGTCTTATCACCAAGCCTGACTGTCTCTATATTTTCTATGACTTCACCCTTTATGAATGCTGTCTTCAGCGCATCGTCTCCCTGGATCACGGCGCTGAGCATGGTGGACGTCCCCTGCATATCTATCATCTTGGATGTGGTCACGTAGCTGTATACTGCCGATACCAGTATGGGATTGCTTGTATCGCCGTCCTCGAGCAGGTCATAATCGTCTCCGACCAAAGCCGGATTCCTGGCTATAAGGTAAGACCTGTATGCCAGTTTGGCTGCTTTCTTCTCTCCCTCCGTGCCGGCGCTTTCCGCGAAGATCGACATATCACCGGTCTGATCCGTCAGATATCTGTACCTTCCGTCATCGGCTGTGAGCAAAGCGGCTTTTTCGAATGCACTGTCTTCACCGAGAGTGATAGATGCTCTCTTAGTGACAATGCCCTTTTCTCCGTCCGTCGTCCAAAGGGCCGTAACGGTATTTCCTTCAGCATCTACACTGAAATCGTAGTCTGCAAGACCGTCACCGTCGAGGACTATGTACGGCTCTTCCGCGGTAGGTGAAACAGGGTTCTGAAGTCCCGTTCCCACTGCCAGGTCTCCCGCCATGATGACTTTGCTCATCACCAGCTGGGCGACTCCGTCTATCATCCTCGGATAGATGATGTAGTTCTCATCTCCCGCTGCAAAGAGTTTGTATGTGTATCCGGTGGTAAGGCCCTCGGCGAGTATCCTCGCGTCTCCGCTGGTGCCGTAGCCGGAAAGCTGGAAAGCATCTGTCCCCGTTGCAGGGAAGGCTCTCATTTCTTCCGTCTCGCCTCTCATGAGCTTTTGAAGCTCTTCGGCAGTAGTCCTTACGGCATTTATCTTCTGTGTAGCGCTTACGTCCGTAGGACTGCTTATCTTGATAAGGCCCTGTCCGTTCGCGGCAGGACTCTTTACCTCTCCGCCTTCGGATATGGCTCTCATGCCGGACTTCGGACCCGGTAGGGGTTTGCCGTGGGCATCGGTATATCTGATCTCAGTCCAGAGCACCTTCATGCCGTTGACTGACGAAGCAGTTATGTTCCAGGTATAGTTTCCGCTGGTACCGTCCTGTTCGCCCTCTACGGAGAAGGCCACCAGATCCATGGAATAGTTGATAAAGAGGATAACGATGTTGAATCCGACTGATATATTCCAGTCGAAGTTGGACATGTACGCCGGCTCATACTCATCCTCCTCCGGTATGTATTGACCGAAGGTAGCCGTAATGGCCAGATTGGTCTTTACGAAGAGTTCGAACTTGAGAAGTTCTATGCCAATGCCCACTCCCGCCTCGATGCTTATGCTGGGCGTTATGAAGGCTCCGTTGAAGTATGCTTTGCTGGATTTGATTATGGGCTTTACAGACATCATGGTCACTTTATCGCTCACTGATGTCAGTTTTATGTAAAGGTCATCGCTGTACTGAGTGAGGAGCACCTCCTTCGTGCCTCCGCTGCTCGAAATGATGCCTGCTGTCATTGCCTTATCTCCGTCTTTGGGCATGTGATCGAAGACTTCCATATAGAGTTTGCCATTGAAGGTGGCGTGAAAACCGGAATAGCTGTCATCTAATTTGAAAATGAGTTTACCGTTCTTTGTCCCAAGGCTGCTCAGGTCTCCAGTTTCGAAACTTGTTATGGTGTCCCCCTCCTCAAGGGTATACAGCATTCCCATGCCAACGCCAAGCTCCACACCTACTCCGGTCTTGACATAGACGTAAACCAGCGGAACAGGCGTGAATCTGTGCTGAAGAGTGAACTCAAAGGATACGCAGGCTGAAAGAGCCCCTTCTTTGAACACGTGGGTATTGTATACGGGGTTGTATTCGAAGGTCAGTGCCAGCTGTACAGCCAGGCTGAAGGAAAACTTCCTACTGGTGGACCTTCCGTTCTTTGCCTGTTTCAGGGTGTCATCCTCAAAGGCGCCTTTCATGAATCCGGATACAGCGCCTTTCTCTCCTCCCGCTTGCTTGACCACGGAGGCTATGAATTTACCCAAAGTGACCATCTGACCGTTTGCCTCAGAGAAAGCATTGCTCTTATCCGGCTGCGGAGTAGGCGGGGCATTGGTGTCGATGATCGTGGCCATATGCCTGTCCTCTTTTCCGGGGGCAGTTTCATAGGTCTTGGTCTCGTTGTAATAGGTCTTGTTACCGTCCGCATCTACTGTTTCGACTCTTCTTGTAACGGTCTTTTTATTGTGCGCTACATCATTATCGACCGTTGTCCTTTCCGTCTCAACAGAACCGTCTGCCTTTGTCGTCTTTTTAATGTCTGCTCCGTCTTCCTTATATGTCTCGACCTTGCTTCCGTCGGCATTGGTAGTAGTATTATCACTGCCGTATGAAGTTGACTCCGCTTTTACCAGAGGGAGTCCTACGGAAAGACCTATCTGATTTCCGTCCAGTACTAAAGTCGCGTAGTCTCCTATACCGAATTCAAGGGACGGAAGATCTATCCCTAAGTCTCCCCCGAATTCATTGAATCCGGTCCCGTCAGGAGTCTGTCCTTGGGTCTCGTCTTTGTTTTCAGCGCTTTCGAAATTGATGACGTTGTTTGCGTTGGGTACCGATGAAATGTCAGCTATATCGATGCTCTCGGGAGCTATATCAGCCAGGTCTTTTATATCTTCATAGGCCTGCTGCTGAACCTGTACGCAGACGCCGAAAGTGCTCCTTCCCGCAAAAGCACCAAGATATTCGTTGAGTTTTCTGACTCCTTCTTCGGAATGGTAATATATGCCCGTAGCTTCATCGTACACAGATACCTCGCCGGCATACAATACGGTTTTTTGGGTTATGTTATCACG
>CAZTHD010000227.1:0-3375 GCA_964613315.1 uncultured Oscillospiraceae bacterium
GGCAGCTTTCGCCTCGCTTATGGGCTTCCTTGAGAGCGAGAACAAGGGCAGCGTCAATGTCTACGTGTGCTTCGACAACGAAGAAGTTGGCTCGGGCACAAAGCAGGGCGCCATGTCCACCTTCCTCAAGGATACCCTCGAAAGGATCAACGCAGGCCTTGGGAAAAAGGAAGAAGACTTAAGGACAGCTCTTGCAAAGTCCTTCCTTGTAAGCTTCGACAATGCCCACGCCCTTCATCCCAATCATCCGGAAAAGAGCGACAGCATAAACCAGTGCTTCATGAACAAAGGTCTCGTCATAAAGGAGAACGCATCCCAGAGATATACTACGGACGCCTTCTCTAGGGCTGTGTTCAAAGAAGTATGCAAAAAAGCAGAAGTCCCTACCCAGGTGTTCGCAAACAGGAGCGACATGGCGGGAGGCGGTACCCTTGGAAATATATCCAACGCCCAGGTCAGCCAGCACGCGGTGGATATAGGGATAGCCCAGCTTGCCATGCACTCGTCCTACGAGACTGCAGGAAGCAGGGACACCGAATACGGAGTCCAGGCCATAAAAGAATTCTACTCCTCTCTCGTGATGATAGAGGATTCAGACAGTTTTTCAACAGAGTAGAGGAAATCAAAGATGAAACAAAACAAGGTCATGAAAAGAAGCGAAGTTCCTGAAGAGTTCACATGGAACTTAAAAGACATTTTCGAAAGCGACGAAGCCTGGGAAAAGGCTTTGGAAGAATTGGGAGCATATCCCAAGAAATTCGCAAAGCTCCAGGGGACCCTTGGCAAGAGCGAGGCGAACCTTCTCAAGTACTACAAGCTTTCTGACGAAGTCTCCGTAAAGCTCGAGATGGTATATAACTATGCGTCCATGAAGAGCGACGAGGATACAGCAAACAGCAAGTACCAGGATTTTAGAGGCAAGGCAATGAGCGCCTACGTCGCCATCGCAGGATCAAGCTCCTTTGCAAGCCCTGAGATAATGGCGATCCCTGACGAGACCATGGACGAGTTCTACAAAGAAAAGAAAACTCTTCTTAAGTACAAGGTGAACATAGACAGGATAAGAAAAGCAAAGGATCACATACTTTCGCCTGCGGAAGAAGCCATCATGGCAGCAGCCGCTGAAGTTACGAGCGCTCCAGAGAATATCAATTCTCTTCTTCAGGATGCCGATCTTAAGTGGGACGACGTGGTGGATGCAAAGGGCAAGAAGCACCCCCTGACCAACGGATCATTTACCATGCTACTCGAAGATCCTGACCAGGATTTCAGAAAAAAAGTCTTCGAACAGTACTATAAGCAGTTCGAAGCTCACAAGAACACCATAGCGGCAGCCTTCGACGGACAGTTCAAGGCTTTAAAGTTCAATGCGGTGCAAAGGCACTACGGCTCCACCCTCGAGGCGGCTCTTGACAATACGGAAGTTCCCGTAAAGGTATATACGAACCTCATCGAGGCAGTCCACGGAAATCTCGACAAGATGTACAAGTACGTTGCATTGAGAAAGAAGATGCTTGGAGTGAAGAAGCTCCACATGTACGACGTATACGTGCCCATCGTAAAGGACGCTGCAAAGAAGATAAGCTTTGAAGATGCAAAGAAGACCGTGCTCGAGGCTCTTTCAGTCCTCGGAAAGGACTATACGGATCTTCTTGAAACAGGCTTTAACAACAGGTGGATAGACGTTTATGAAAACGAAGGAAAGAGAGGCGGAGCATATTCTTCAGGAAGCTCCCATCCCCATCCCTACGTTCTTCTCAACCACAAGGATAACCTGGACTCCATGTTCACCCTTGCCCACGAGATGGGGCACGCTCTTCACAGCTACCACTCCACTAAGAACCAGCCTGTGAATACCGCAGACTACGTCATATTCGTAGCAGAGGTGGCATCCACCTGCAACGAAGTTCTTCTTATGAAGTACCTTCTTTCCAAGACCACGGACAAGAAGGAGAGGATGTATCTTATCAATCACTTCCTCGACGCATTCAAGGGAACTGTCTTTAGACAGACCATGTTCGCAGAGTTCGAACTCATGATGGGAAAAGCAGTCGAAGAAGGTCAGACTCTCACTGCAGACTGGCTCTGCGAGAAGTATCTCGAGCTCAACAAACTCTACTTCGGACCCAAGATGATCTCGGATCCGCAGATAGCCCTCGAGTGCCTCCGTATACCGCACTTCTTCTACAACTACTACGTCTTCCAGTATGCGACGGGCTATTCTGCAGCCGTTGCCATCGCAAACAGGATACTGGAAGAGGGAGAACCCGCAGTAAAGGATTACAAGAAGTTCCTTTCCGGCGGATGTTCGACAGACCCCATTTCCCTCCTCAAGATTGCAGGAGTCGACATGGGAAGTCCGGAACCGGTAAATTCTGCTCTCAAACTCTTCGGAGAGCTGGTAGACGAGCTGGCCGAATTAAGTAAATAGTATCTTAGTCAGACGTTTGCCATACTCATCAAAGATCGCTTCGAGCCGGCAAGCTGAGACTTTTTTCTAAGGCTTGTCTGCAAAGACGGGCGGCAGCCCGGCTGAGCAGTTACAAGCCTCAAATAAGGCTCAGCGTTAAGCCGGCGAGGGGATCTTTCGATGACCGTATGGTAACGCCTGACTTAAAAGGGTTTTTACAATAGTTATGAGTATGGCAAACGCCTGATCAAAACGTATCTATAATCAGTGATATCGGCAATGAAACAGATCAAAGAGACAATCGTAGTGGAGGGAAAGGACGACAGGTCCGCAGTCCTTGCGGCAGTAGACGCCAACGTTCTTTGTACCAGCGGCTACGGCCTCAACGACGTTATCATTTCAGATATAAGAGCGGCGTATGAAAAGACGGGAGTGATCATTTTCACAGATCCCGACCACGCCGGAAGAGAAATAAGGAAAAAGCTGTCGGGATTGTTTCCGGAAGCAAAGCATGCATATCTCACAAGATCCCAGAGCGAGAAAAAAGGCGATATAGGGATAGAGAATGCAAGCCCAGGGGACATAATAATGGCTCTTGAGTCTGCCCATGCGGAAAAGGCTGAAAAGAGATCGGATATCACCATGGAGGATCTGCTTTACTTCGGCCTTGCGGGAGATAAGGACAGCAAAGGGAAGAGAGAGGAAGTCGGAAAGCTTTTGGGAACAGGTTATGCAAACAGCAAAAGCTTTCTGAAAAGGCTTCAGTATATGGGCATAGGCAGGGAGGACCTTGCCAAAGCCTGTGAAAGGGCAAAAGGGATAGATGCTTCAGCTAACAGGCATTACTAAAACGTACAAGACAGGAGACCTCGTTCAGCAGGCTCTAAAGGGTGTTGATATCTCCTTTAGAGAAAACGAGTTCGTAGCCATACTCGGACCTTCAGGTTCAGGGAAGACTACGCTTC
>CAZTHD010000228.1:0-3368 GCA_964613315.1 uncultured Oscillospiraceae bacterium
AGCAAGGCTTATTGTTGACACCCCCCGCAGGACGGCGGGACCAACACCTTGCAAGTACATTTTCTCATACAATAATAAAAAAATCAATAGTAATCACAAAAGGATATTTACAATGCCAAAAACAGATTCCGAATCATTCATTGAGGCTTTGCCCTATAATTATTACTAGTTTTCGGTTTCGGAAAAAAATATTTTTACGAAATTGAAACTAGCCTTGAATGACTGCGCAAATAGGGCAGAGGTATTGGTTATATTATCACATTTTGAATCTCCAGATAAAGAACACGCCAAACTTTATCTGGAGTTTTTATTGTTGATAATACAGATCCCTTTGCCTTTACCTCAACAGATGATGCAATGATGTCTACAGACCATTAAATGCCGTCACACACCGATCCAGAATTGACAGCGACATCAATGTGCGCAAATCACTTGAATTATAAGATATAACATGGTATCGGTTAAATAAAAGGTTCCAGAAATGGGGTATATATCCTCTTCATCAGACAATACAATAAGAAGGGGGGGGGTTAGAGTGCGAAAATTTATATATAAAAAATCAAAAAAAGTGCTTGCGGTCCCCTGTGGGGATCGCTGATAATATAATCAAGAAGGAGCAAAAAGTATGAAAACATCTTCTGAGATTATTAAGCAGACTGGATTAACCGGTAAACAATTAGAAAAATCCATTGATCTACTAAAAGGTAAGGTCGAAAAGAATAAATATGGTCATTTCGTTTTTAACAACGAGCAGGTAATGCAACTGTGGGAGATCCGTATATTAAAGGCTCTTAGTTACAATAAAGAATCAATAAGGAAAATATTATATGCACCTGATTATACTTTCCAGACATCTATTTCAATGCAAATCGATGAACTTCAGAAAAAAATCGATGATTTGGAGAAATTAAAAACAATTGCAGAACAACTTCGTGACATGGACTTAGAGCTTGCCTTCGACGATAGAGTTATTCGGGATCTAACATTTACTCAGATATTCAAGTTATTTGAAAAGAGAGAAACAATAAATCAATTAATAGCGGAGGCCCTTAATGGTGAATCTGACGTTTTTGTAAACTATATTAATTCTAACGAAGAAGGTATCTTAGAAAAATTCAAAGTATTATCCAATATTAAAACGATTCAATCAGATGAAGAGAAGATACATATCGAAAATGTGATTGACGCAATACTAGAATTGATGACACCTGAACCATGTTATATGTTAGACGCTATTTTAACTCTGAAAACAGTTATAACAGATATGTTGAATACCCCCAATAACAGTGTGGTATCAGTGGAAATTGCTAATGTAATAATTAGTATAATAAGAGAAAAATATATAGAGAATGTAACAAGAATAAATCACACCATCGAAAATCTAATAAAAGGATTATCTGCAACATATAGCGTAGATATTCCCCCAAATGGGTTTTCTGTGAAAATAATTGTAGAAAAATTTTATAAAGATTTATACGGAATGCTCCCCAAAGATGATGCTGACCGATTGATTTCAGGATATATGAAGATTCTAAATGATGATGATTTGGTAAAAGATATTACAAATGTAGAGGGAATAGAGAAAATAACACGGTATTACGTGGAGGCAATAAGTATTTACAAAATGGATATAAATAGAGATTCAAGTATGGGTATGGAGGAAATGATATGAGACTAAAAATTAAAGAATGGATTACAGACCATAAAAAGGGGATAATCATTACAGCATGCATTGCGGCAGGGGTAGTTATAACTATTGTTGTCACAAAAAAAATAAGGGCAGCGCATTTGACTAAACGGGTAGCATCTTGCCATGTAAAGAGAACTATACCAAATAAAATAGTGAATAGTGTGGAACCTGTAACAGAAATCATACCAGTACATTCAATTGAGTCAAAAGCGATTACTGAAAAACTGACCGGTATAATGAGTACACCAACAGAGTTGGGTAGAGAAGTTCTAACAACTCCACAAGAAATTAATAAACGTTTGGTGCGTGAGGGGTTTCAAACAAAACTTGGGGATGGATATGTATTGACAGAAAAAGGGGAATTACTTGGAAATACAACTTTAAAAAGGACCAGATATGGGCATTATTTCTCTAATAATGAATGGGATAGCTCTGTTCTAAAATATTTATTTTCTGAGGAAGAGCTATCGGATATCGAAAGAAAGAAGGCTGTAATAAGCGAGATCATGTCTTGTAATTAATCCAAGAAAACTCACGAGACTGTAGAAAAAAGTCTGTAAATACGAAATGAACACACCTCCATGTGGTAGAATCAAGTTGATGTACCATATGGAGGTTTTGTTATGGCACAGAAAAAAGACGTTTATCATGTAAAACCATTGACAGAAGGAAAAAAGAACATCATCTCGGCTTTGATGGAAGAGTATGATATCGAAACTGCGGATGATATCCAGGAGGCTCTCAAAGATCTTCTCGGCGGTACCATCAAATCAATGATGGAAGCAGAGATGACAGATCATTTGGGATATGAGAAATCAGAAAGATCAGATTCTGATAATTACCGCAACGGGACTAAAACAAAGACTATCCGCAGTAAATACGGAGAGCTCGAAGTTGATGTTCCGAAAGACCGGAACGGTAGTTTTGAACCAAGAGTAGTAAAGAATCGCCAAAAGGACATATCCGGTATAGATGATAAGATCATCAGTATGTATGCCAAAGGACTGACGACCAGGCAAATCTCAGAACAAATTGAAGACATATATGGATTTGAATGCAGCGAGAGCTTCATATCGGACGTTACAGACAAGATCCTTAAAGACATTGAAGAATGGCAATCAAGACCACTTGATAAGATCTATCCCGTAGTCTACATAGATGCGGTGCATTTTTCAGTCAGAGAAGACAACATCGTTAAAAAGCTTGCAGCATATGTCATGCTGGGAATTGACATTGAAGGCAGGAAGGACATCATCAGCCTGCAGATAGGCGAAAATGAAAGCTCTAAATACTGGCTGGGCGTGCTTAACGAGCTAAAAAACAGAGGCGTACAGGATATCATGATAATATGCGCCGACGGATTGTCCGGGATCAAGGAAGCAATTGCCGCGTCTTTCCCCAAGACGGAATATCAGCGCTGCATCGTTCATATGGTCAGAAATACCCTGAATCACGTGTATTACAAAGATCTTAAGTCATTTGCTTCAGATTTGAGAACCATATACCTGGCAGCGTCAGAAGAAGCCGGCAGAGCTGCCCTGGATGAAGTGGCAGAGAAATGGAACCCTAAATATCCGTATGCTATGAAACGCTGGTATGACAACTGGGACGTTATCTGTCCGATATTCAAGTTTTCAAAGGACACCAGAAAGATAGTCTATACCACCAATGCCATCGA
>CAZTHD010000229.1:0-3343 GCA_964613315.1 uncultured Oscillospiraceae bacterium
ACTGTAGTAAAGGCACCTTCTTGGGTGCCCTGGACCTGTAGCGTTTTAGGCCTGGCCCTTGCAGCCTTCCTCGCATGGTTCTTCCTTAAGAAGAGGAAAGAGGATAAAAAGAACAATTAAAGCAGGATGATATGATCTTGCCCATATAAAGAAAAAAACGGCATGGCCTTTCCTTTGGCCATGCCGTTTTCCGTGCTTATCAATATATATCTTTGTATTTGCGATATTCTAAGTAAAGGTAGGCGATCGTCACTATTGGGAGCGCATAGCCTATGTAGGAGCTCAGTCCCGGTTGTGATACCAGCAGATTGTAAAGGCCGTGATAAGTCATGGATAAGGACAATGAGCCCAGGATACTTGAAAAAGACAAAGCCTTGTATCTTCTTGCGATGATGAGGCTCAAAGTGAGCACCATCATGCAGACTATATGCATTATGCCTACGGCAAGACCTCTTACCATAACGTAGGAGAAGACTTCGGAACCTTCGGTGAGCAGGTAACAGCAATTTTCAAAGGTGGCGAATCCGCTCCCTATTCCTGCCGCTACCAGAAGGAGGTCTTTCCCTTCCATCCTGAGGACGAAAATGCAGAAGAGGACCGGCAGCATCTTCATGAGCTCCTCGACTATTGGCGATATATATACCGCCGCATTATATTCGTGGATATCTGTGACGATCTCCACGAATCCGCTGATATATGCCGAGATAAGGCATATTATCATGCCTATGGAGAAAGACGTTATGAAATTCCTGGACTTTCCCGTGATGAACAGCAGGGAGACGAGCAGGGGGATCAGTATGCATAAAAGTATGTTCTCTGCATATATCATGACTCTGCCGCCTTTCTTTGCACTGCTATGAGTATAAAGGGCATAGTGAAAGTCCAGATGATGGATGCGATCTCATACAGGGGAGATGAAGTCATATACATGGTGTTCGTTATCCATGCGAAGCACATGAAAGAAGCTGTGATGAGATAGTTTCCTTCCCTGCCTTCTTTGAAAGCCGATGCAGTTTTGCAGACACAATATATTATCCCGAGGAATGCGAGAACGTCGGCAAAGTATTCGAGATACGTACTGATGGGCTTTTGTATCAGCAATACTGCGTATTGGATCGCAATAAGGATAAAAGCTACTATGGCAGCGATAGTTCTTTCTCTCCTTGTCAGGACGCCGGAGGCTTTGACAGATCTTACGACTACGATCAGGAAATATCCGTAAGCGGCTCCCGAGATGACGTCTTTGAACCATTCTCCCGACCAGATTATCCAGAGTGCGGTTATGGCTGCGGCAAATGCTGCAGTCAGCAGAGTCTCGATCCCCGGTCTAATTACTTCCTTTTTGAAAATGGTCAGAAGAATGGACGTTGACAAAAGGAAGAGAGCGTTTTCTCCTATGAGATTTGCTGCAAAGGGTATGCGTTCCCCCGGAAGCATCAGGGTATGGGCTATCCAGTATATATCGCTGATAAGAAAGCCAAGAGTTGCGAAGCAGAAAAAGACCGGGATCACGGTATTAAAGTTGCGTTTTATCAGGCTTATGGAATGCGCAAAAAGATAGATGAGCATGCCCACCTGAAGAAACAGATCTACGTATCCAAGGATGATGTTGATCATCTCTTATCGTCTCCTCCGTTTCTCATTTTGATAAGATGCAGGCATCCCAAAGTGACCGTTATCCCCAGGGCAAAGGAAAGCAGTCCTATGATCATATATCCAAACAAGGTCCCTTTTAAAATATCAAAGAAGTTCAATGTCAAAGCCCGTCCTTTCAAGCTCGGCCTTAAGAGCCTGTTTGCTTCTTGAAGAAAGATTATATATCTGTTTTTTGCTCTTTTTCATAATTACGGCAGCCTCGTCCATGCTCATATCTTCAAAGTATATGAGATGGAGTATCTCCCTGTAATCGGGATTGAGCTTTTCCATCGCAAGATACAGATCCTTGTATTGCTCATTTTTGATCAGATCTGTTTCAGGCGTGTCGTTCTGGGTGCCATCGTCTCTACCGTCCCGGTCAAGAGGCAGAAATCTCTTTTTTCTCAGATGTTTTAAGGCGAGATTGCGTCCTATTGCAAAGAGCCAGGTCTTGAAGCTGCTCTTTCCCGAAAAGCCCGGATCGTCTGAAACGAGGACTGCAAAAGAATCCAGCATAAGCTCTTCGGCATCTTCCATGTCGTGGACTATGCCGAAGATGAAAAGAGTCAGATTCTCTCTGTACCTCTCCAGAAGCATCTTGAGATCGTCATTTCTGCGGTCCCGGATAAATCTGCTGTATATCTGTTCATCAGTCTCTTTCATAGCAAAGCAGCTCTGTGTGTGTCATACAAAACGATATATCTTGATTATATCTCAAAAAGTACCGATTGACCATATGGATGGCAAACACACTTTTGTGAAGAATAAACAGCAAATATATGGTATTATATATCCTTGAAAAACAGACATGGAGGATCCAAAATGTTACAGGATATATATCCGCATATACTTGATATTTCATTTAAAGCAGGCCAGACTCCCGATGAGAGGAGTCTTATAGTACATTTTCAGGACAATACCTTTTTCTGCAAAAAGAGAGAAGACGGCGCTTTGCTGCTCCCTGCGTACGCGGTATATCCAAGGAAAAATGCAGAGCTTGTCTACCTTTTCGAGCTCGATACGAGAAAAGTATTCCTCGATCTTGGCGAAGAAAAACTGAGTTCAGAGGGCTATTCATACGAAAATATAAACATATTCCGAAGCGCAGCTCCTAAGGAGCTTTTGTTCACGGTGATGACTGCGTACCATCTCAAGGTGTGGCATTTTGACAACAGGTATTGCGGACGCTGCGGAACTAAGACCGTACATGACGAGAATGAAAGGATGCTCCGCTGCCCGAAATGCGGACATACGATCTATCCCCGTATAATGCCTTCGGTCATAGTAGGCGTCAGAAAAGGTGACAGCCTTCTTCTCACCAGATACAACAGACCGGGAGCCCGGCTTTCGGCTCTTGTCGCAGGTTTTTGCGAGATAGGTGAGACCGGAGAAGATACTGTGAGAAGAGAAGTGCTCGAGGAAACGGGACTTAAGGTGAAGAATATATGCTACTATAAGAGCCAGCCCTGGGGCATCACCGCGGGAGGGCTTCTTCTCGGTTACTGGTGCGACGTCGAAGATGGCAGCGAGATATGCATCGACGGGGAGGAACTCGCCGAAGCCGTTTGGGTAAAAAGAGAAGACCTCAAAGAATACATTTCAGATTCATATTCCACTTTGACTGCAGAGATGATAGGCGTCTTCGCATCCGGTGAGTATTAGCCTTAGCTAAGCGGTTTTTTGTTCTTTTCATATGTATCTCCGGCTG
>CAZTHD010000230.1:0-3341 GCA_964613315.1 uncultured Oscillospiraceae bacterium
ACGGCCAAGCCTCACATCCCTTCTAATTCCTTCACTTTTTTTAACAGTGTTACCATCATATCTTTTTCTTCAAGCTGACGCTTTAACCTTTTATTCTCGCGACGAAGACGTTCAAGCTCATCAACTTCATCATCAGTTTTGTGATGACCTCGCTTGTCAATAAGCGCATCTTCCCCGTCCACATCATACTTTCTTACCCAGCTATAGACTTGCGTGTATGAAACGTCATACAAAGAAGCAGTGCCTTTATAATCGCGGCCGTGCTCAATGCAGTACTTGACGATTTCCTTTCGTTCCTCGATATTGGTTTTTCTTCTAGCTTCTGCCATATAGACCTCCCGCTTAGGATCATAATCCTTAAGCTCTCTATTGGCATTATAAAGCTTTATCCAGCTGTTTAGTACTGATCTTGATGAAATGGCATATTTTGCTACAACTTCGTCAACGCTCGAAAGACCGGAGAGGACTTCTTTAACACATTTCATTTTGAAATCAGATGTATATTTTTTGTTTCCGAAAGTATTCGCAAACCATTCTTCGCCATGCTCACGGAATGCGTCAGCCCAGGCTCTGACAGATGTTTGCCCTACTTTGTACAGTTCTGCTATAGATTTGTAGGATCCTTCACCATTAATGTAAGCTTTAGCTACTGCAATCCTCAATTCAGATGAATACTTTGGTTTTGCCATAAAAAATCCTCCAAAGTAGTTTTGGCTATTTGCCTTATCTACTTTGGAGGAATCATATCAGACAGTTTGAGCGGTTTTTTAATCATCATTCTATCAAGGGTATCGCTACCACTTGTAAGATTATAATAACGTCTTTCTATTATTTTTTCAATGCTTTTCTGCGATTTGCCTCAGAAATCATCTGTCAATAAAGAGTATTCTTGCTGAATATTTATCCTGTACGCTGTGTTTGATCTCGATTATCGCAACGTCTCCAGGCTCTGCAGGAATCGTAATATCCGGGTCTCCTCCGGTCTCAATATCCGGTATATGTCCTCCGGATTCTGTATACCACATTCCTCCGTGACTGTTCCCTCCTTCGTATTCAAGGTGCGGAGTATTGTATTTATAGGAAGTGATATCAAAGTTAATGACAACGTAGCCGTCCTTTTCAAAGATCGGGGCATCTGTTGTTATGCCTGCCTCAATCTTTGAATGGGTTTCATCCGTATAATGCGCTATCGCATAGTCGTCAAGGTCAATGTCTCCATCTCCGTCCTGGTCTTTTGTGCCGCCGATGACGGGAATGTAGTCTTCAAGTACTTCCTTTTTGACCACGTAGAAGTTATCAGGGATATAATACTCCCCAAACCATGTCTGCATGGAATCGTGGAGCTGCGTATCAACATCAGTTATCTTACTTACATCCGCAGGCATTCCGCCATATGGATGAAGTTCCCCGAGACTTAAAAGACTTCCAGGGTCTTTTCCAAGGTTTCCATCAAGCTGCTCTAAAGTTCCTGTAAGGAGCCTCAGAGTATCTTCAAGCTTAATCTTTTCCATGTTGTAATTCTTTATTACTTTGTTCAGATAGTAATACGATGGATCCGACATTGAAGAATAATAACGCATAGCTGAGTATAAAAGGTCATTGTTTCCATGGGACTCACTTCTTCCATCATAATATGAGCCTTCAAACATATCATCGCCAAGGCTGGTCTCAAAGCTTAAGGCCATGCCATCGCTTGAACCAAACTTGTAGAACTTCTCTCCTGTTGCAAGGGAGTAATAATACTGCACATCATTAGAATCATCGCCATCGTCATTTCTGTACATGTTTCCATACGGATCAACAAACCTGAAGTCAGGAAGAATCTCGATATAATCTCCTGCTTCATAAAGGTTGGCTATTGTCTTTAGCGTATATGTAAAGTACTGTCCTTTCCATAATCCGCCCATATCAGAATAGTCTTTTGAACGGCCTTTTGAAAGTGCGATGGTATTCTTAAGCTCCCAGCTGGTAGTTGTAAGACCGTCAAGAGCAAATCTCAGCTCCTTTGTTCCAAGCCTGTTATATGTTCCTGCCTTCTTCTCTTCCTTGTTAAGAGCAAAAGAATACTTCTGATTATAATATCTTCCTTCGTTTTCTTCCTTTGTGAAGCGGTCATAAATGCTCGAATTTGTTGTACCTACTATCTGGAAGTCATATATCCAGCCGGATACATTGGCTGCTATATCGTATGTAGCAACATACTTAGACTCATCGCTGCTATACGGCCCTGTTACTTCCTCGCCGTTATACCACGCATTTTCATTTTCTTCCTTCTTTTCCTCATTATTTATATTGAACTGATCAATCACATTATAAGCGGCAACTTCATACTTTATTTGATAATATCCTTCCTTATTGACAAATGTCTTTATGGATTCATCTGCCCAGGACGGGATATAAAAATCTATAGTAGTTGCGCTGCTAATAGGAAGATATATCCATTTTGTGTAATACTGCATGTTTTCAGTATCAAGATATGTATATGTCTTTCCTGTTGTTGAATCGCTATAACTGCCAGTCTCTCCGACTTCATAGTAGACACCGTTAATACATACATCAAACGGGAACTTTACTCTCTTCCACTTGACATACTTATCATACTTTGTCGTAGCCGCTCCTTCAGAATATCCCTTGAGGTCTCTTATGCCGGGGCCGAATGCCTGGATCATCTCATCATCCGAGTAGTGGAACATATCCTGAAGCCATCTGTACGGAAGGAACTGGAATGTGTATACGCTGTCAAGTTTTAGCCAGTATTTCTCGTCAAGATCAAGCCACTCATCGCCGCTGTTTCCGTTCTTATCAACAAGCTGCGTATCTGTTGATGCCACGCCTCCTGTTATTATCTTTACGGGTGATATTACAGGAGTATGAACGATTATAGGCTCGTTCTGTTCGTAGCCTGAAAGTATACAGCTCTTTCCGCTGGATGAAAAGCTCTTTTGCCTTCCAAGAGCCGGTTTAAGTGATATATAGGCTGCACTTAAAGTCGTTGAATAAGCTCCGTTTCTTGTAGCCTGCGGTATTGTTACTCCCTGCGTACTCTGATACTGAAGCGCTTCATAATCTGCTTCAGATATATCAGTAGGGGTAGGCGCGACTGACTTCTTGTTTGTACTGTTTCCTGCTACGTGACTGTCATCCATGTATACCTTGCCATTTATGCGAAGATAATCATTCCATGTCTCAACGCCGTCAAGCTCATCCTCTGCAGTGCTTTTATAGCTAAGCGGATCAAAAGAGCCAGGGCTTCTATATCCCATCTCGACAACCGGAGCTGCAGAAGGCTTTATTGTATGCTTTTTATTATCAGACCCTCCTATATAGATAGAGCCGACATT
>CAZTHD010000231.1:0-3334 GCA_964613315.1 uncultured Oscillospiraceae bacterium
TGGGACACGGAAAGCACTTCATCGCTTCCAAGAAGTTCATGAAGGCTGAAGGCGGAATCGAGAGGATCGTATGGATGCCTAAGGCTCTCAAAGAAGAAGTTGCAGTAAGACTCAACAAGACCGCAAAAGAACTTTACGGAATCGAGAACTTCACAGACATGATCGCTGACGAGACCGTTGCAGCATCTGCAGACGACCTCGACAAGATGATCGAATTCCTCACAGAAAAGGGACATCCGGCACTCGGACTTGACCCGATGATCTAATAGATCATAATTGTACACTAAATAAATAAAGGGGGTGCGCGGCCTTCTGACTGCGCATCCCTTTAGTGCGAGATAGGAAGGGATCTTAAAATGGCATATACCATAGCTCTCGCCGGCAAAGGCGGCGTAGGCAAAACAACTATCACAGGTATGCTCATCAAATACCTGGCAGAAAAGACAAAGAGCATCATACTTGCAGTTGATGCTGATGCAAACTCAAACCTCAATGAGGTTCTGGGAGTAGAAATCGAAGATACTCTCGGAGATATCAGAGAAAAGCTTGAAAACAACGAATCCACAAAGGTAATACCCGCCGGAATGGACAAGGCTGTATGGACAGAGATGCAGCTTTCCGGTGCATTATCCGAAGGAAAGGATTTCGATCTACTGGTAATGGGAAGAACGCAGGGCAAAGGATGCTACTGCTTTGTAAACGGACTCCTTACCACACAGATACAAAGATACACGAACAACTATAAATATATCGTAGTAGACAACGAAGCAGGCCTTGAGCACATGAGCCGCGGAATTCTTCCAAAGGTAGATATGCTCATCCTGGTCAGCGACAGCTCAAGAAGAGGTGTCCAGGCTGCAGGAAGGATCTATGAACTTGCTCAGTCTCTTAAGCTTGGAGCAAAGGAAATAAAGCTCATAATCAACAGAGCTCCCAACGGAGTAGCTCCTCAGGGCGCTTTGGATGAAGCAGCAAGCTTCGGCCTTGACGTCCTCGGCGTGCTTCCAAACAACGATGAGATCTTCGAACTCGACGGAGAAGGAAAGCCCACGGCAGACGTCTCCATGGACAACGAGTTCAAGAAAAAGCTTTATGAGCTTTTCGATCAATTGACATTCGAATAATCAACAGGCGGGCCGGGATATATTCCGGCCCTTTATACGATACACATAATTATATTTATGTAATCATAAGACAATGGAAGAAAAAAAGAACGTTAATAACCTCATAGAAATACCCACAGAGCACTATCAGGAGCTTTTCGCTCAGGCAGATCCTGTCGAAATGGCGACGAGAACAGGCGTAGAATTTTCAGATGGCAAGTTCAGGTTCAGAGTTTTAAACGAAGACAAGACTCTGACATGGCCTTCAGCCGACGATGATTGCTTCAAGCCAAAGGAGAGGATACTCTTCATGAGATACCTCCTCGAAGGAAAGAAAGTAGCTTTCACCACGGACTTCGCCGCATACAAAGAATTTGCCGACGGTGCAATTTACAACCAGCCGTTTACGGGCAGATGCATCTACAGGATGCTCGGCTCCTACGGAAAGAACCCCGATGCATTCATAAAAGCCTGCGAGCATTACGGCGGACACCGCATCAAGTCTTCCGGCATTATGTATGAATTCGAATTCATGAAGGATCTTTTCCTTCGCTTCATACTCTGGGAAGGCGATGACGAGTTCCCGGCTAACATGCAGATACTCTTTTCAAGGAACTTCCCGGATACTTTCTCTGCGGAAGACCGCGTAGTGGTCTGTGAATACCTCATAGGAAGAATGCAAAGTCTGCGTTGACCTATATATATAATGTTAATTTTATACCGCATCGACCATTCTTAGTAACCTAAGAAACGTATCGCGCCATTATTCTGAGAAGCGCTTCGAAGGGTAGCAGAAGACTTTTTGCAAAGACTTTTCTGCGAGTCGGGCGGCAGCCCAAGGGAGCAGCTAAAAGTCTCAAAAAGACTTATGCGTTAAGCCCTGAGGGGCTTCGAAGAGATAATGGTCGATGCGTTTCTAAAGTAATGTATTAAGTTTTAATTCTGCACAAGTGAGGAAATAATCTGCGATATTTTATGCCGCATGTTCTTTATTTGAGCCTTAACTGTGGTAAAATACAGGTGAAAACAAAAGAAGGAGGTAAGTGAATATGCGAGGATTCGGAGGCGCTATATTCGGAATAATATTCGGACTGGTATGGGTGAGCATCTGGATCGTAGTGGTCGTAAGCATCATAAAAGCGGTCAAAAGAACAAACCACTTTGATAAAACGATAAAAACCGCTACCGACAGAGTTTTCAAGGAAGTCGACAAAGCTTTCA
Organism: uncultured Oscillospiraceae bacterium; assembly: GCA_964613315.1. GTDB lineage: Bacteria > Bacillota > Clostridia > Peptostreptococcales > Anaerovoracaceae > RUG13409. The sequence goes on from CAZTHD010000231.1 coordinate 2,325, forward strand.
ATAATGGCAGCGTACATACCGGAAATCCGGGAAATCCGTACTATAAGACAAGCACAAGAAATGAACAGTCATCAGCTGACAACTTCAGCGAGGTAAAGGAAAAAGACTCTGACAGTTTCGACGCAGATCTTAATCCTACTTCAACACCCAAGAGAGTCTACAGGACGAAAACAAACGTCAACGGCAAGAGGGTAAGAGGCGACAGAAGTTACTCTGTAAGCCCATCAGAAAGACCGGCACACGGCAAGCTCTCCAAAGAGTCAAGAGATGACGAAAAAGAATGGTTTTAATGAGTTATTGATATATATGTATATATAGAAAGGGGAAAATAACATGCAATATGTACTTTATGGACTGCTGGCACTGATCGTGATACTGATCATAGCAAATCTCAAGATCGTACCTCAGGCAAGCGAATTCATCGTAGAAAGGCTTGGTAAATACCACGCAACATGGTCTGCAGGACTCCACGTACTCTGCCCGTTCATCGACAGAGTTGCAAGGAAGATCACCTTGAAGGAGCAGGTCCTGGACAGCGACCCGCAGCCGGTAATCACCAAGGATAACGTAACGATGCAGATAGATACAGTAGTATACTTCCTGATCTTCGATACGAAAGCATATACCTACGGTGTAGTAAATCCTATCAATGCACTTGAGAACCTCACAGCAACTACTCTTCGTAACATAGTAGGTGACATGGAACTCGACCAGACACTGTCTTCAAGAGACGCTATCAACTCTCAGATGACCATGCTCCTCGACGAAGCAACAGACAGATGGGGCATCAAAGTCAACCGTGTTGAGCTGAAGAACATCATGCCTCCGAGAGAGATCCAGAACGCCATGGAAAAGCAGATGAAAGCTGAGCGTGAAAGACGTGAAACACTGCTCCAGGCAGAAGGACACAAGCAGGCAGTTATCACCAGAGCAGAAGGAGACAAGATGGCTGTCATCCTCGAGGCAGAAGGTGAAAGAGACGCTCGCATAGCAAGGGCAGAAGGTGAAGC
>CAZTHD010000232.1:0-3333 GCA_964613315.1 uncultured Oscillospiraceae bacterium
GGATGTCTACAAGGCTCACAGAAAGGCTCTTCAGTTCGGTACTTTCAGAAGGATAAGATCAGACGAAGGTGTCGTCATGTGGCAGGTCAGTGGCGAAACGGAGCATCTTCTCGGCATCTTCCACAGGCTCATCCATGCGGCTCCGGGATACGAATATATAAAGGCATATGTTCCTGAGGGGACGTATTCAGTAAAGAGCAGGGTGCAGACCTTGAGAGTCGGATCCTTCGGACCACTTCTAAAGCACGTCACTCCCGTCGAATTCAATCCCAACGGAAGGGTAGTCGATATAGCGGATAAGAATTACAGGATGGAGGATGCCACCTTCAAAACGGAATGCTCTTCAAAGGCTCTTGCCTCGGGCATACCCATCATGAACCTCTTCACAGGCACCGGATATTCGGACAAGATAAGAGCCCAGAAAGATTTCGGTTCCAACGTCTTCGTGATAAAAGAGAAAAAACAAAAAGATCAAATAGAAGAATAAAATATCAATGCCCGCTCATTTGAGCGGGCATCATCTTTATTTTTTTCCTTTGGGGAGCTCTATTTTTTTATTGTCCTTGCTTTCTTTGTAAAGGACGAACTTTCTTCCTATGGCCTGTACGTACTCGGCTTTGAGCTTTTCAGCCGCTTCGTTTGCGACCTCTTTTGGGTCCAGTTCTACGTTATCCTGTATCTTGACCTTGAGGAGCTCGTGGGCTTCAAGGTAATCGGCCATTTCCTTAAGACAGGTTTGTGTCAATTCGTTTTTTCCTATGTATACCGTGGGGTCGATGGCCGTGGCCAGTGATTTTAAATAGGATCTTTGTTTTCCTGTGAGCATATATACCTCTTTCTAGCTTTCGAAATACTCCAGCAGATCTGCTGCCGTGAGCTTCTTTTTATCCTCGCCCTTTACGTCTATGACTACCTTTCCTTCGTGGAACATTATGAGCCTGTTTCCGTGAGCGATGGCGTCTCTCATATTATGAGTGACCATCATAGTCGTAAGATGGTGCTCGGCGATTATTCTGTCTGATATCTCAAGGACCTTGGCAGCAGTCTTTGGATCCAGTGCAGCTGTGTGTTCGTCAAGAAGTAGTAGCTTTGGTTTCTTTAGCGTTGCCATGAGGAGAGTAAGGGCCTGGCGCTGACCTCCTGAAAGAAGTCCCACCTTCGACGTCATCCTGTCTTCAAGGCCTAAGTCTAAGTCTTTTAGCATCTCGCGGTATCTTTCTCTTTCATCGGATGATATGTACCACTTGAAGCCTCTTCTGTTTCCTCTTCTTGCAGCCATGGCGAGGTTTTCTTCTATCTGCATGTCGGGAGCAGTTCCCATCATGGGATCCTGGAATACTCTGCCCAGGTAATAAGCTCTCTTGTGTTCAGGCATGTCCGTAAGGTCTATATCGTCGAGGAGCACCTTGCCATGATCTACGGGATAAGTTCCTGCGATGGCATTGAGGGCTGTGGACTTTCCTGCGCCGTTGCTGCCTATGACGGTTACGAAGTCACCGTCTTCCAATGTTAGGTTGAGGTGATCGAGAGCCACCTTTTCATTTACCGTACCTGCGTTGAAGGTCTTGCATACGTCTATGAGTTTAAGCATCTTTCTTTCCTCCTTTGAAGTATGGGATGGCGAGGAATATCGCGACTATCAATGCGGAGAAAAGCTTGAGGTCGTTTGTATTAAGACCCAAAGTCAGAACGAGCTGCAGCACTATGTAGTAGATGACGGCTCCGAGGACCACTGCAAGCATTTTGAGACTGAAATTCTTGAATATCTTGCCGAAGAGCACTTCGCTTATTATGACTGCCGCAAGGCCTATTACTATGGCGCCTCTTCCCATGTTGACGTCTGCAGCTCCCTGGTACTGGGCTATGAGGGAACCGGAAAGGGCTACAAGGCCGTTAGCAAGGGAAAGTCCCAAGACTTTGTTAGTGTCAGTGTTGACGCCCTGTGCCTTTGCCATATGGACGTTGTTTCCGGTGGCTCTTATGCTGCTTCCAAGCTCTGTTCCGAAGAACCAGTAGAGTATGGCTATGATGACGGCTATGATGACTACGAATACGGGGATAGGATTTTTAAGATTCAAATTTCTTACGTATCTTTGAGATACGAGGAGCTTGAATTTGTCCACGCTTATGGGAAGGTTGGCTCTGTTTCCCATTATCCTTAAGTTTATGGAGTAAAGGGACAACTGAGTCAGTATTCCCGCCAGTATTGCGGGTATCCCGCATTTGGTATGAAGGAGTCCCGTTATGAGGCCTGCGAGCATACCGCACACTACTGCCGCGAGTATGGCAAGTCCGGTATTCACTCCCGCCGTCATGAGGGCTATGCACATGGCTCCGCCCGTTGCAAGGGATCCGTCGACGGTCAGGTCAGAGGTGTTGAGTATCCTGAATGTAAGATACACGCCAAGGGCCATGATCCCCCAGGCCAGTCCCTGAGCGCAGGCTCCGGGAAGCGATGATAAAAATACGTTCAAATAGTTCATAAAGATCTCTTCCGTTCAGCAGGAAAACGAAAGGCGGTCCTTTCGTTTTCCCAATTTGTATTTTAGATATATTACTCTATAACAAGGTAGCCTTCAAGGGGCGTTATCCCTAAAATGTCGCAGGCGTTTTTGTTGTAGTACTTAGTCAGGTTCGCAGCGTATTCTATAGGCATTTGTGATACGTCTGCACCTTCTTTGAGGATCTTGACTGCCATCTTGCCGGTGGCAACTCCCAGATCGTAGTAATCGATGGAAAGGGATGCTACTCCGCAGCCGCTGCAGGTGTCTTTTTCTCCCGCGATCACGGGGACCTTTTCGGTGAAGACCACGTTGGCTATGGCTTCTGTGTTGTTTGCCGCTATGTTGTCCGTCGGCACGTATATGACGTCCGCATATCCGCAGGCTGAAAGGGTTACGGATGCTATGTCGTTGGTGTCTGTAAATGTGAACTCTTTAGATTCGATGCCCATGTCAGCAAGGTATCCCGCCACCTCTTTAGCCTGGAATACGGAGTTCGCTTCCGAACTGCAGTATATGATGCCCACCTTCTGCGTATCCGGGAACCATTCCTTTATCATTGCTGCCTGCTCTTTAAGGTCCGCAAGATCTGAGGTCCCTGATACGTTGGTCCCAACGGTTCCGTTCCAGTCCGTAAGCCCAAGAGCCGGAGCGTAATGTGTTATGGAAGTTCCAAGGATCGGGACTTCGGAGGTCGCCGCAGCGGCTGCCTGAAGGGCAGGTGTCGCATTTGCCATTATTAGATCCACGTTCCTTGACAAAAGGTCGTTGACTATGGTGGTGCAGGATGACGCTTCGCCCGATGCGTTCTGCTCTATAAAGGTGACGTTCT
>CAZTHD010000233.1:0-3324 GCA_964613315.1 uncultured Oscillospiraceae bacterium
CCCAGCGGGAAGGTGTATTGACGCCGAAAATGAACGATTCGATGCACTTCTTGACCTGATGGTAGTCCAGATTGTCCTCCCGGACGAAGGGCGCCAGATAGGTGTCGAAGGAGCTGAAAGCCTGCGCGCCTGCCCATTCGTTCTGCATGATGCCGAGGAAGTTGACCATCTGGTTGCAAAGAGTCGAAAGATGGCTTGCCGGAGAACTGGAGATCTTTCCGGGAACTCCGCCGAGACCCTCTTCTATGAGCTGGCGGAGAGACCATCCTGCGCAGTAACCCGTGAGCATGGAAAGATCGTGGATATGGATATCTCCGTTCCTGTGAGCGGCTGCCACTTCTTCGTCATATACTTCGGAGAGCCAGTAGTTGGCTGTGATGGCTCCGGAGTTGGAAAGGATGAGTCCTCCTACAGAGTAAGTTACGGTGGAATTTTCCTTTACACGCCAATCGGATACCTTGACGTAGGAATCTACAAGTTCCTTATAGTCGAGAACTGTGGACTTGAGAGAACGGAGTTTTTCCCTCTGCCTTCTGTAAAGGATGTACGCCTTTGCGACGTCGTCAAAACCGGCTTTGATGAGAACGGACTCTACGCTGTCCTGGATATCCTCCACTGCGATGAGGTCATCCTTTATCTTATCTTCGAAATCTGCCGTTACCTTAAGTGAAAGGAAATCGATAACTGAAGGGACGTATTGTCTCCCCTGGGCTTCAAAGGCCTGGGTTATGGCCGTTGATATCTTGGAAAGATCGAAATCCACTATCTTTCCGTCTCTTTTTAATACTCTGTACATGACTCTTCTCCTATATATAAATGCTGTTTGAAACAATAAATACCCTAAAAAGGGCGAGCTCTTTAATTGTAATATTTCTGAGGATTTTTTGTCAATATAAAAACACAAGATATTGTGTGTATTTTTTAAATGCGCACTATATCCTGTGTAAATTAATGGTCTAAATTGAATATAAATTCAGGGGCTTAATAAATATACTGCTCTCCGATTATGCCGGTGATCGTATTCCTTGCCTGAGTCGCTCTCCAGAGGTTTCCGCTGTTTTGGAGCTCCGTATAGGATTCGTAATCTCCCGTGACCGGATATATCCTGTATTCGACGTTGTTTCCCCAGTATTTATCAACGTACATGGGTATCGCAGAGATCTTTGTGAAGTTTACCTTTCCCTTGGTCCTGTTGTATTCGATCTCAAGATAGGCCATGATCTCCTGCTCGGACGCATAAGGATCGTCTGCCGGAGTCCAGTCCATGGTCTCGTAACGCTGGTAGGAAAGGTAGTTTCCCATTGAATAATATACAGGGACCTGCCTTTCGCTTCCGTCTGCACCTGTGACTGTCAGGACCTCCATCTTCTGCACTCTGTGGGGATGGGACCCGAGGACTATATCCGCACCGTTTTCAGCGGCGAATCTCGCAAGATCTGCCTGAAGAGGCGTAACGTCCAGGACGTACTCGTTGTTCATATCCCAGTGGAAGTAGGTGATGACCACTTCCGCTCCGTTCTGCCTGCACCAGTCTATTTCGTCCTTTATGGCCTGCTTATCGGCATCGCATACGACGCCCGACCACTGATATGCCGCGTCGGGCCGAAAGCCGTTGAGGTAGTCCCAGGCTCCGTCTTCCATGGAAGCTGCATTGAGAGATCTCCACTCGCCGTAAGAACTGGTCTCATAGGTATATGCGACCACTCCTACCTTCACTCCGTTGGCATCGACTATGGAGGATCTTGATTCATCTGTCGTATTCCTCGAGCCTACGGCTGTAAGGCCGTTATCTCTTAAGACCCTCACCGTGCGCCTCAGGCCTTCCACCCCGCCGTAGTCTAAGGAGTGGTTGTTGCAGGTGAAGGCAACGTCAAAGCCTGCGTCTTTTATAGCCGCAGCAAGCTCGTCGGGAGAATTGAAATATCCCCAGTATCCGCTGTACTCAGGGCCTCCGCTGAAGGTGGTCTCGACGTTCACGAGGGCAAGATCGGCTTTTTCGATATACGGTTTCACATACTGGTAATTCTCTCTGAAGTCGAAAGTCCCGTCAGTCGAATAGCACTGATATCTCGAATTGTAAAAGTAGGACCCGTCATATTGATAGGCTCCTTCAAGGTTGGCTCCGTGGGCCATGATATCTCCGCCCGCTATGACTGAGAAGTTTAAGATCTCATCGGGCTTTACCATGCCGCATATGGTGCATATGCGGTCTTCTCCGAATTCGTGTTCGCACTCCTTGCCGCATATGCTGCAGTGACCGTCCGGGGCGAATTCGTGCTGGCATTCTTCTCCGCATAAAGTGCAGAAACCGTCTGCCGCATACACGTGCTCGCACTTGGGCTTAAAGAGCTGCGGGATGAAATGAACGGCTATGCTTATGAGGCATATGGCTATGAGAGCCATGACTGCCAGCCTTGCGATATTTATCTTGTATTTCTTTTTACTCAAATCGGATACTTCCTTTTCTGATATTTGGGACGATATCCCGTCCTCATGCCAGTATATATCACCTTTGGGTGACTTATGCTTCGGCACTAAATGCTGAAACCGCCGTCTACAAGGAGATCGGCGCCTGTAATGAAACTTGCCTTTTCCGATGCCAGGAAGGCTACTGCCTTTCCTATCTCATCGGGCCTTCCGAACCTTCCAAGAGGCGTCCTTTCCTCGAGATCTTTTCTTTCTTCTTTGCTGTACCCTGCGTTCATCGCCGTATCTATGCATCCGGGCGATACGCAGTTTACCCTGATCCCCGAGGGCCCAAGCTCCTGGGCAAGAGATTTGGAGAACATGACTATGGCCCCTTTGCTTGCGCAGTATGAGCTTTCCATGGCGGCTCCGGTCCTTCCCCATATGGAGGCGATATTCACTATGGATCCCGATCTTCTTTCTATCATGGCAGGGGCAAAGTCCCTGCATATGATGAACACAGCCTTGAGGTTCACGTTCATTACCCTGTCCCAGTCCTCAAAGGAGATGTCCTGGACCTGGGCCGGGATGCAGACGCCTGCGTTATTGACTATGACGTCGGGAAGACCTACGTGCTCAAGGACTCCGCTGCAAAAGTTGTGGACGTTTTCAGGATCCGAAAAGTCCATGGCGAACATGTGGGCTTTCCGCCCAAGGGCTCTTACTTCTTTTGCCGTTTCAGATGCTCCTTTGATGTCGCTGCCGCAGTGGACTATTATATCAAAACCCTCTTTAGCAAGTTCAAGGGCACAGGCTCTGCCTATGCCCTTGCTTGCACCTGTTACCAGTGCCAACATTCTTTTATTCTCCCAGCTGCTTGAGTGCTTCCAGTATCTGCTGGAGCTGCTTGCCGAGCTC
>CAZTHD010000234.1:0-3315 GCA_964613315.1 uncultured Oscillospiraceae bacterium
ACAAATTGTCTATTGGTGTACCCGACAGGAGTCGAACCTGCGGCCTTTGGAGTCGGAGTCCAACGCTCTATCCAGCTGAGCTACGGGTACGGTTCAAATGATTTTAACACTTATACGTTTTATTTCAAGTAGAACCTCACGTTCTGTGCAGGGTTTCCGCTTCCGTCTACTATTGCACAGTCATAGTAGTGAAGTCCGTTTTCTGCCACCGTATCGCCTGTCACTGCGATCTCTCCTCCCTCCAGCTTAAGAGGCGCCTTGTAATATATCGCCTTTTCCATCGAAGTGGTACTTATCATGATGTGTCCCTTTACTTCCAGTTCAGCATCTACCATTAGGCAGGTCTGGCTGTACTCTCCGTTAAAGAATATATCTCCGTCCACTATGAGCTTGCCGGAACCCTTAAGAGTGAGGCTGCCTCCGTAATAGGCGCCCCAGATCTGGATGCCGCCGATGCGGCTCTCTCCCTCAAGCTTTATGGTGAATCCGTTGCCCATGAGGTTGACGTCAAGATAATCGAGGGTGCAGTTCTTAAGAGTGAGCGTATTCGTATTCCTGTCGTAGCTCGCGCCTTTTACAGTCGTTTCACTGTATCCGAAGGAGTTCCAGGCGCCTCCGGCTACGATATAGGTAAAGTCCTTATCTTCAGGAACTGCAACGCGTATATACTCTTCTGAACCGTAATCGCCCCAGGCATATTCGCCTGCGAAATCAGGGTCCAAGTTATCGAGCTTAGGAAATACGTCGTCGTCTTTTTCCGTATCATCTGTTGGCACGATGATCTCTTCTCCACCGCCCAGAATATCTTTATCCGGTCTTAGGAAATCAAAACCCGCAGCGCTTGAAAAGATCTCCACTATTGCAAGCACGGAAGCAATGGAAACAAGGCCTGCCCTTTTAAGCTTTTTGCTTACGGCTTTGACCTCTTTCTGTCCGTAGTATTCGCTGTCCGGAAGACTGACCTGTTCAGGGGGCAGACTGTACTCGCGGCTCTCTCCTATATAGTCATCGGGCTGCTGTTTATATTTCATATTACTTCGTATGGACGTCCACCTGCGGGAACGGGCATTCTACTCCGTGTTTTCTGAACCCAAGCAAAAGATCGCGGTTCAATATCCTCATTCCTGTATAGATATCCTTTTCGTCTACGTTTACAACAAAACGGAGGATGACAGAGCTGTCGGCGAGCTGCTGTACTCCCTTATATGAGGGCACGTCTTTGAATATGTCCTTTCTCTTTTCGAAGATCTCTTCCATAAGGCCTGGGATCTCCCCTTCCAGCTTTTCGATATCCGTCTCGTAAGGCACGGCTATGTCGCTTACTGCAAAGGACAGATTATCAGATCTGTTGAGTATGTTCCTCATATCGGAATTGTTCACGATCTTCACGTTCCCGCCGGGATCCGTGATGCAGGTCGTTCTTATGCCGATCTTGGATACCGTGCCTCTGAAACCGTTGACCTCTACTATGTCTCCGACGTTATACTGATTTTCAAAGAGCATGAAAGCACCGTTGACAACGTCTGCTATGAGGCTCTCCGCAGAGAAGCCGACGATCAAGGCGACTATCCCTATGCTGGCTACGATGGTGGAAACTTTGACTCCCAGTATCGTAAGTCCCCGCAAAGTATGACTATGAATGCCAGATACTTAAGAAGGCTTATGGCTATTGACAGAACGGATCTTGCCCTCTGGTTCTTCGGGTTGAAAGAACCGAGTATCATCGATACTATATTCTCGATAGCCAGTACCAGGAATACGACTATGAGCAATTTCCAGAACTTCGATATATCGAAGGTGATGTCCTTGAGATCTGCTAAAGAGAAAAGTTTCGTCACGAAGCCCAAGGGGATGAGAACGGCCAGTATGACAACGTAAATGACCAGCTGTTTTATTCTAGATTTCATACAAAGTACCTCTTATGTTAAAGATAATGTCTACACAAAAGATTATATACCATTCTTTGCAATAAAAAAATCACCTGCAGTAAAATTTGCAGGTGATACATAAGGCCTGATACATAAGGCGTTGCTAATCGACTACTTCCACGTTCAGGACGAAGCCCCAGGCGATATATTTTCCTCTGCATACATCTGTTCATAACATCTTGTTGACTTTATAATACCCATTATATTACAATTCAATTGTGAACATTTTCCTTTTATACCCATTAATATATAACTGGCCCTTGTTTTCTTTTATGAACAATAGTCCCTCAAAACAAACTAAAATTTTGGGTTTTTTAAAAAAACGCATTAGTACTACGTCAATTGTATTGGTACTGTTTATAATCATGGTTACCTACGCATTGTATATTTGGGTCGGTGGAATGATAACAGGAAGATTCGTAAAAAAACAACTTGATGGTTTAGTGTTTTCTAATGTGGATCATATTGAATTTGATGGCAATAGTTATGTAGCGGTTCAATACACATTCTCTGGGAGCAGAATGATAATAAAGAGTCTAAATGTAACATCTGAAACATCTATTGAAGACATTAATGACAATGTTGATTTGGAAAACATAGAAACCTTTTATTGGATCAGAAAAACATCACCAGGTAAACTTGGAAAATATTATATTTTATGGAATAACAGAGTTGGTGGAGCTGTAAGGTATGAACTCAGTCTTGAATATGACAAAAATGGTGAGATACAGAAAATAATAATTGGCAGTGCATTTGATGGTTTAACAATAAATAATGGAATCTGTCACCGATTAAAAAAACCAATTTTATAGACAAACAGCAATAAAAAAATCACCTGCAGTAAAATTTGCAGGTGATAAATAAGGATACATAAGGCGTTGCTAATCTACTACTTCCACGTTCAGGACGAAGCCCCAGGCTATTTTGTTGAGCATGGGCTGGAAGAGTTCGAAGACTGCTTTCTCCGCAAACTTGTCAGCTTCCGCAGCGATGTTTTCCTTTAGGAGCTTTTCCTCCATCTTCTTCTGTGCTGCCGTCTGGATCTCTGCCATCTGCTCCATGGTAAGCTTTAGATCCCCAAAGGTGAAGAAACCGCTCTCCGTTTCCCCGAACTCTATATCGGAGCTTTGGATGTTTATGGGCTCCAGGACTGCATGAGGTATCTTCATGGTGAGCGTCCTATTGTCAGTATCAAGTTCAAAGCCTGAAGTATTAAGACCCGAAAGATCCACGGTATATACCGCAGTCCCGTTATAGGTCACTATCTTCGATTTGCTGAATATGGACAGGTCCCCAAGACCTGCGTCCACTACAGTGGCAACGTCGGAGATCTTGTATGATAGGACTTCCATCTTCTTGAGCTGCGATCTGTCTCCGAGAAGAGCCT
>CAZTHD010000235.1:0-3241 GCA_964613315.1 uncultured Oscillospiraceae bacterium
GATGAAGAGGGCTGCTGTCACTATCGATATGAGTATCTCTACCGCCGGCTTATGCTCCTTTTTGAGGAAATTTCCTATTACCGGCGTCGAGCAGAATATGCCTATGATTATAGATACGATATAGCTCCTTAAGTAGAAGACCGTGGAAGCGTCTGCAAATCCGTTGGCTCCGAAGAGGGAGACGAAGAATCTGCCGAAGGCTCCCATGTCGTCGAAGGCGAAGAGGCTCCAGCCTATCATGAAGGCAAATATCGTATATATGTGCTTTACAAGGGTCGGCGCTTTTTCAAGAGCACTGCCGTAAACATACTTTTCGAGTATGAGCAAAACGCCGTAATATATGCCCCAAAGTATGAAGTTGTATGCAGCTCCGTGCCAAAAGCCCGTGAGGAGCCACACCACCATGAGGTTGAATATATGTCTTCCCTTTAAGACCCTGTTGCCGCCAAGGGGTATGTATACGTAATCTCTGAACCAGGTGGAAAGAGACATATGCCACCTTCTCCAAAACTCCGTCACGCTCCTTGAAATATACGGATGGTCGAAGTTCTCGAGGAAATGGAAGCCCATCATGAGTCCAAGACCTATGGCCATGTCGCTGTAACCGGAGAAGTCGAAATATATCTGAAGGGCAAAGCCTATGAGACCAAGCCACGCTGTGGCAGCTGAGACTTCGCTCTCTGCGGACACAAGAGTGAAGAGCTCCCCAAGGGCATTCGCAAGAAGCACCTTTTTGAAAAGGCCAAGAAGGAAACGGGATACTCCGTTCACGAAATTTTCCTTCGTGATCTGCCTGTTTCTGACTTCATCTGCTATGGTCTGATAGCGGACTATGGGGCCTGCGATGAGCTGGGGGAACATGGACACGTACATCAGGTAATAGAAGTAGTTATGTTCCACTTTAGCGTCCCCTCTGTATACGTCGAGGGAATAGCTCATACTCTGGAAGGTATAGAAGGATATACCTATTGGAAGGGTAACGTTCACTGCGGGAACGGCTATCTTAAAGATGCTGCCCACCGCTCCCATAAGGAAGTTTGCGTATTTGAAGAAGCAAAGAAGCCCTAAGTTTATCACTATAGCAATGGTAAGGTAGAGTTTCTTTGCCTTGGGATGTTTTTCAAGCATCAATCCGTCGAGCCAGTCGACTCCTGCGGAGAACATCATCAGGAATACGTAGATGGGCTCCCCCCAGGCATAAAAAAGCAAGCTGAAGACAAGAAGCACGTAGTTCTTCAGCTTGAAGGGCACGACGTAATAGAGTGCCAGAAACAGCACTAAAAAGTAAAATAGAAAGGGGATGCTCGAAAAGACCATCTGCTATTTTCCTATGAGTTTGACCATGGCGTCATTGTCGGCTGAAATGATGCAGACATAGACTCCGTCCTTTTCGCTCTCATAGCGGCCTTTCACCTTGGGTGCTTCAGCCTGTCTTTCGGGATAGTTGGAGTCTACCCAGGAAGCAGCATAGGTCTTCACTATCTTTTCCATCTCTCCGAACATGAGACTGTCCTTTCCGTCCTTCGCCACTGCTATGATGAACATATTGGCGGAAAGTCCGTTGGCTCTCGTCATATAGAACTCCTTCGTATCCTCGAGGGTGATATCGAATTCGAATTCTATCTGACCGGGATCTTCGAGGGCGCAGCCCTTGAATTCGTCAGAACCAAGAAGCGCTTCAGCCGCTTTCTTTGCGTCGAAGCTTGTCTTCTCTTCTTTTTTACCGCTGTCTCCGCAGGCTGCAAAGGAAAGCAGCATCGCGAGGGCCATTATTATTGCAAATACTTTTTTCATATCTTAAAGACTCCTTTTGATCTTAATAGTCTAAGTGGCACATGATATAGTCGAGCATAGCCTGGCAGCCTTCGTCGGAAAGGTGGACTCCGTCCGGTTCATATATATATTCCTGCCTGCAGGCTCCCGTGGCAGGATCCTTCACAGCCTCGGCTGCATTCATGAATTTGAATCCGTACTTTCTGCAGAGCTCGCACATGTATACGTTCATCTTGTTGATGCGGTCGTCTCTGTGGAAGCCCACTTCCTCCACGTACTCCGGTCTGTCATACCAGTACTCCACCGGCATGATGGAACAGATTATGAAGTTGGTATCCGGATATCTTTCCTTCATCTTGCCGTAGGCCTTGTCGCAGCTCTCGTTGAGGAACTCGGGGGTCCAGCGGCTGGTCCAGTCACTGTTTAGAAGTATCAGGATGTCCTTTGGATGATGCTCATCCATGGCGTCCCAGAAGGTGGTCTCTCCGTCGAGGTAGCCGAATACGTATATGGGCCTTGTATAGAAATCCTCGGTGGAAAGGGAAGGTCTTGACCAAAGGTGCCTGTAGGCTACCATTCCTATCTCCCCGAACTTCTCTATGAAGGAATCTCCGAACAAAACCAGATCGTAGAACTTTTCCTCGTTGTAGCCGACATCCTTGCATATGACGTCGGGATAGAAGAGGTTCAGGTCGAAATCGAGGACTCCCATTTCCATAGCTCCGCCCTCGACTACGTTGACCGTGCGCCTTTCCCTTACGGCGTTGCCCGCCGCATCAGTTGCCACGTAGCTCACGTGGTATACGCCTGCCACAGCGGTGTTGACATCGCTGGTCACTTCGACCTTTGAGCTTATATCGCCGTCTATCTCGTCTATGGCGACACATCCGGGATCCTCAAAAACAGCCTTGGTGGAAAGGTACATATTCTCGTTTCCGTTCAGTGTTATGACCGGAGGAACGTTGTCCACCACGACCACCGTGCGGGTCCTGTGGGCAAGGAGGAATCTGTAGGTCACCTTGTACTTGCCGGGCTTTGACGTATCGACGTCAGAGCTCATTTTAGGCTCTCCTCCGAGAAGCAGCTTTGCGCCTGCGTCCTCGTACTCTTCCCCGTATCCCAGTTCTACTCTCTTTTCTCCGTTCATCCTGATCATGACGGGCGTGAACACTGCCACGACCGCAACGATCAGCAAAGCCGTAAGAAGAAGAAATCTTATGAACTTCTTTTTGTTTAACTTTTTCTTTTTTGCCATGATCTCACCTTACAATCAGTACATTTCATTATACAAGAAAGCAGTCTGTTTCTCAAGACTGCTCCTTGCAAATACATATTATCTTAACATTTGTGTAAGGGCTTTTTCACCAGTCGAGGTGGCTTTCTATATACTCTCTCATAAGCCTGAAGCCGGCTCTCGAAAGATGTATGTGATCGTCCGAAATGTATTCGTCGTAGCAGCCCCCGGTAT
>CAZTHD010000236.1:0-3237 GCA_964613315.1 uncultured Oscillospiraceae bacterium
GCCGATACCGCATTTGTTGCAGCGAAACACATCTTTCGAGAAGTTGATGTTCATCTTCTTCTCTCTGCCTTTGCCACAGTTCGGACAGGCGATGTCAGTCTGATTTCTTCTGGCGTCGCCGTCCGTGATATGCAGCAGTTCAAATGCTTTTTCGATTGTCAGTTCACTTTCCATTCTTTGGAGCCTCCTTGGTCTCCGGCCGCCTGTTATGCAGCCAGCACCTCAGCTGCATCCAGGACTTTTTCAGGAAGCCATCTTGTGTAGAGCGATCTCTTGTCACAGATCATTTCAATCTGAGCCTTGAAGTCCTCCGGGAATTCCTCCATATTCTGCCTGAAGGTCTTACCTGCGTATCTTTCAAGCTGAGGCTTTCCGTTTACGGTGAAGATCGTATCCAGCGCCTTTTCACGGTCCGGTCTTGATTCTACCGCGGTCTCTTCCTTAGTTGCCTCTTCAGGCTTTTCCTCTTCCCCTTTTACTTCTTCCTGCCTCGCTGTTGCCATTGCTGCAAAAAGCGGATTAGACATGTCGATTGAAGTCTGTTCTCCGATGGGTTCCTTTTCCTCTTCCTTTTCTGTCGTTACGGTTTCTTTGACGACTTCTGAAACCATCTCGCTTACTGCTTCCTCAGATGCCTGGATCATCTCCGGTTCGGTCGGAACAAACTTTGCGGGATCCTCTCCGTATTCCAGAGAAAAGAACTTCGGCGCGTTGGCTTTGATCTTTTCCCAGTCAATATCCACACCAAATCCTGCATTCAGCATTGCATTCTTAAATGCAATTGTAATTGCTGAAGGGATCTCAGGATATTTGGAGCCTTCTGTGTAGGTCACTCTTCCGAATCCGTTTGCGATATATTTATCATCGATGAATTTCTTGTAGAGCCTTACTTCGAAAACCTCCGGAGGATAAACCCACTTACCCTGATCAAAGACCGGATCCCCGGAGAGTTTCACGGTCTCGATCCTTCCATCCGGAAACTCGGAATAGACCCAGTCACGCATTGCATTACCGTCGATGTTGTATACGGGCACATAAAGCGCTCGGTTGTCACCTGCCGGCGAGAGCGCTACCTGAAGCGCGCCGTTTACGATGTACGGTTCGAATGCGGGTTTCCCGTCATCCTTTAGAGCGTTGCTAAGATGGTTGAACACATCAAAATGTTCTCCGTAACGAATCTTTTTTTCTTCTGCCATTTTGTAATTCCTCCTACAAATTGCACAAAAAAAAGCACACGCATCGGAAAGAGAATTCTTTCCTTCGTGTACCACAACTAAAACTGTAAAACTAACGATTACTTCCGCCCTGTATAGGGCAGACAAATAAAAATGAAACTGTAATGAGTATACATCACTGACATTGAATATGTCAAAGGGTTTTGAAATAAAGTCACGGGGCTAAAATCGTCGATTTCAGACGTTTATACCCTTTATGCGACCAATGACTCGTTTTTTGTGTTTTCTTTTTGATTTGGCCCCGTTTTTGTCCTTTTGCCGCTGTGTGGGGGTGCGACTATATATGAGCCCATCTTCTCCCTTCGTTTTATTATGACTGGGAGATGTCGTGTCATCGTATTTTTACAAGCTATATTTTGTCTCAATATATATCGATTTATGTTGCCCTTTTTTTATGAATCGTAGCACTTTATTTCGCAGCATATGATATGTTCAATTATCTGTTAGTAACCCGTTGTTTTTTCACGAGTTCTTTGCTTATTTTTTTTCAATCTATCTGATCTAAAACCCCTTGTTTTCAACGGGTTTGGGCCTAAAAACAAACTCAACCTAAAATTTTAGGTTGACCAGTATTTTAACCATTTTTCAGCAACCCTAAAATTTTAGGTTGGTTAATATTTTGACCATTATTATCGTTCGCTTTCTTTCTGCCTTTGACCTAAAAAAGAAAGACGCCGGTTTATTTTTTCCGGCGTCTATTCCCTTTATTACTGATCTATTTGCTCAAGACCTTCTTTGCATTTTTTAATTACTCTTGCGATTTCTGCTGTGTATTCTTTTCCGCTTTTTGAGATCTCCCCTGTCATTTGTTCGAACTCTTTCTGATATTTTTCAATCTGCTTTATAAGACTCTTGAGCTTCTTTTTTGCCACACTTTTTGTTATTTCTTTTTTCTTTTCCGTCTGGCCTTTATTCTTTATTTTGTCCAGTTCGGAATTAAATGCATCAAGCCCGTCTTCTCTCCATATGTCAAGAAGCCTCTTTTGATCTTCCGGTTTAAGTGCTGTAAGCGGTCTGGCGTTGCCTGTTTTGAATCCCTCTTTCAGTATAGCTTCCACTATTTCCGGAATGCATTTATTAAGAATGCACAGATCATATTCGACTTGTTTTAATGACCAGTTTTCGACCTTTAATTCTTTCGTTAAATGATAGTGACAGAATTTTGCCTGGTTGAATTTACGCTCTGCTTTATATACATCCTTAGGGATGTCCATTTCAGCATATCCGTCATAACCGGCTTCTTTCATTTCTCGGACAGCCGCAGCTTTTTCGTCCGGAGAAACCACCTCGTCTATTACCTTTTTGATATGAAGAAGTCCTTCAAGAGGTGACAATTCTCTGGCGGAGCTGTTGGCATCTTCATATAAAAGCTCCTCTATGACGGCATCATCAGAAGTTAATTCTTTGACCGGAATATTGTCAAACTTATTGTTTCTGTTTGCTCCTGATTTCGCTATTTCTTCAGCTTCCCTTTTTCTTAGAAGCTGCCATGCATGATATCTTCTTTCGCCGCTTACAATCATGTATTTGACCGACGAAATATCAACATCCTTTTCCTTGAAGGCTTTGATCACATCACTGTCTTCAGCCAAAAATGACGGTTTTATGATGGTAATCGGGTGAAGCAGAATGTCGTGATCCCTATGTATGGTGTCTGCGAGCTCTTCTATCTGATATTGCCGAAAGTTGTTTATAGGCCTTGGCGTTATATCGTCAATTGGCATTTCGTAGAACCTAGTCAGCGCCTTTTTCCCGCCAGCGCCACCCTGGCTGCCACCCGCATTAAGCGCTCTGTTAAGGTAAACAGATGATGATCCACGGGAACTTCCATCCATTACACTGTGAGCATCTTCTTTTTTACTCATCGCCATTTTCCTCCTCCAACTCTTTATTTACCGGGACGTCTCCAACTCTTGGTACCAGAGCGGCCTTCCCGTATTTCTGCAAGATATTCTCTTTTTCAACGATCTGCTGCTCTACCTCTTTGGCAAGTAACTCATAT
>CAZTHD010000237.1:0-3218 GCA_964613315.1 uncultured Oscillospiraceae bacterium
GAAACGGTCCTTGCAGCCTTCGAGAAGCTCCCTCATGTCGTTGTAGAAAGGCATCTCTCTTATTGGTTTCAGCTGCGGCACAGGTATCCTTACCGGAGCTGTGTTTTCGCCGTTTGTTTTCAATTCTTCAGTATATGTATCACTCATGATCTACTCCTGTATCACTAACTCCCGATATTTATACCACAAAATAAGCGTTTAGTAAATATTAACTGGGGTAAGCGCAGCATCACGCATATTAATTCACTATATATACGCTTCCTATATCCGTGAGAGGATATGAAGAAAACCACTTGGTCTCAAGACCGCAGAAGGAGCAAAAATCCAATATCTTCGTAAAAGAACTGTGGGATGACAGATCGCCGCTGAAGAAAACCGTATTTCCTATGACCCCGCAGGCTCCCCCTATGAAGCCGTATTTGAAACCGGGCAAGGCAACTTCCCCTGCCTTTATATGAAGGCATTCGATATCCTCTACGGAGGAAAGTACCTTTGCTATACCGTCGTCTTCGGTGATGACGTGATGGGGATCAAGGACCGCAAGATTACACTTAACGTAGCCCTGAGGCACTATGACAGGGGAAAGGCCCTGCCTTTTTGCTTCTTCGATGAGCCCTGGGTCTGTATACCTGCTGCATATAAAATGAGTGCCAACCGCCGCCGCATTGTAAAGAACGTCTCCGGGATAATCAGGGCTTAGCTTAGAAGGGTCTCCTTCGTAGAGGCCCTCTGGCAGCATGCAGTAGTAGACGTCCGGGTGGCACCCTATCGCCTCATGGACTTTAGCATGGGCAAAGACCCCTGATATGCTGCATCCTCTGCCTTTCAGATATGCTTTTAATTCATCGCTCGCTTTTTCTGACACGTATGCTTTCAATGCTGTTGTCCTCTTTGAAAATGAATCTTATATACGGATATTTACCGCTGAAATACTTTTTGTTCTCTGCCTTATGGCCTACGGCATAGTTGAAAAGCCCTGACGGAGCCGATATCTCCAATACTTTGAAGCCGTCTTCTGACAAAAGTTCTTCGATCCTTTCCTCTATCTCGTCTCTTGCTGCAGCGGATTTTACGACCTGGCCGATGGCGGGATGGAAGGTATCCCCCTTTATGAGCTCGTTGCTTTTAAGCCCTATCCTGATGACGTTTATCCCTGCTCCTGTAAGAGCCTTGTACATATCCTTAGTCCGCCTTACTATCTCGCCTTCTGACGGAGGTATATATGAGCCCTCCTCCAGCATGGAAGCAAGAGGTGTATCGTTTATGACTACCGTAGGATACAGCCTTGCTATGGAAGGTTTCATCTCTATGGCCCTCCTTGCCGACTCCATGCAGGACTCATAGGAATCTCCAGGAAGGCCTATCATCAGCTGTATACCTAAGGTGAATCCGTACTCATGGATAAGGCAGCAGGCATCTTCCACGTCCTTTACACTGTGTCCCCTTTCGGATGCATCTAGGACTTTTTGGTCAAAGGACTGGACTCCAAGCTCTATGACGTCCATGCCGTAGGCTTTGAGATTATCGAGTATCTCCCTGTTTATATAATCGGGACGTGTCGAGCAGTGTATCTTGTCTATCCTGCCGCTGTCCTTATACTCCTTTGCGAGCTTTAAAAAGGCTGTCTGATCCTCCATAGCTATGCCAGTGAAGCTGCCTCCGAAGAAGGACAGTTCGACCTCCATATCCCTTCCTTCGAGGGTCGTGAGCCACTCTTCTCTGGTCCTCCTTGCATCTTCTACGGTCACGTCTCCGCTCCTTGCCGTGATGGCCTTTTGATTGCAGAAAACGCACCTGTGGGGACAGCCCCTGTGACTTATGAAAATGGGTATGATAGCGTGTTTTTTCAAAGCCTATACCTCTCTTTCTCAATACAATTATATCTAAAAAAAGCTCCTATGGGCTTTTTTTTCGAAGCAAATGAATGTAGAATATAGATAATTCACATATGTGTATCAAATGGATGACGACATGACGACTATAGTTGAAGTAAAGACAAAAGCTCAAAGAAGACTCTTTGCGCAGTTCCCGACCAAGTTCTATAAAGAAGTACCCCAATACATACCAAACACCTATGACGACGACCTTGCCGACTGGGATCCTAAGAAAAATCCTGCTTTCGAATATTGCGATGCACGCTGCTGGCTTGCATACAGAGGCGAAGAAATAGTAGGGCGCATAGGAGCCATCTACAGCAAAAGAGCCAACGAAAAATGGAACACGAACAGGCTTCGCTTTTCGCAGGTCGATTTCATAGACGACAATGAAGTAGTAGACGCACTTTTCGCTACTGTCGAAAGCTGGGCAAAGGAGCTTGGCTGCGACGAAGTGCAGGGGACTTTGGGATTCAGCGATCTTGACAGGGAAGGCATGCTCGTGGAAGGATTCGACAGGAGGAGCTGCTTCTTTACCTATTACAATTACCCGTATTATCCAAAGCAGCTCGCAAGGCTCGGATACGGCAAAGACGCAGACTGGGTGGAAAATCTCATAACCCTCCCGGGAAAGGAAGACGTAAAAGATTTCGAGCGCTGGGAAAGGCTCAGCAAACATGCACTAAGAGCAAACAACGTGCACATCCACGATGCGAAGACAGTCCTTGGATATCTGCCTCTTCTTAAAAAGTTTTTCGATCTTATCAATATAGCCTACGCTCCTCTCTACGGAACAGTAGAACTTTCAGAAAAGCAGATAAATAAATACGCATCGAAATTCGCTCCTCTCATCAATCCAAAGCTTTCGTGCTTCGTAATGGATGAAAATGAGAATATGGTAGCCATGGGCGTAGGCGCTCCAAGCATGGCAGAGGCTCTTAAGAAACACGACGGAAGGCTCCTTCCCTTCGGATGGATAGACATCCTGAAAAGCTTCAGAAAGAACGACACCATAGACCTTCTCCTCATAGCAGTACATCCCGACTACAAAAACAAGGGACTCAACGGCATAGTAATGAACAAGATGCTCAAAGGCTGCAGAGACATGGGAATAAGGTATGCTGAGACAGGGCCTACCCTTGAGCTCAATGAAAAGGTCCTGGGACAGTGGAAATACTTCCCCACACAGCAGCACAAAAGAAGGCGCTGCTTCATAAAGAAAATATGAACATAATCAATTTAAGACCCGGCTGCAAGCAGCCGGGTCATTAAGTCTTTATGAATAAACCTTCCTTAGAACAGCCAGTTCATGTACCAGTTGAATACCTGGTTGTCTGCAGCCTC
>CAZTHD010000238.1:0-3213 GCA_964613315.1 uncultured Oscillospiraceae bacterium
AGTAGAGCTTGCTCTGCCTGCTTGCCGTCACGAAGGAATAGTCTCCCGCCCAGTTGTATACAGGATCCTTCCACTGATCGTCCGGATGATACACGTGGAAGCTCTCGTCATATTTTACTATATGGCCTTTGCTGTCTTTTACGTAAATATCGTACTCACCGTCGAAGATATCTGTGATGGAGGCAGTGCCGTCCTTAAGGCTTACAAAGTCTTCATCCTTGATATCAGCAGGATCCGTATCTTTGGGTACCACTGCGAAGTAGTAGAGCGCTTTGTATTCGCCCTGGGCAGGGTCCGATACTGTCTCATCGTACTGTCCGCCTATAATCTTCTCAGGATCTACTATGACAGTTCCTATGAGTTTGCCGTCGTATATGATCTTCATCTCGACGGCGTCTTTGGGTACTTCAAGATCTATATCGATATCCACAGTTCTGGTTGTCACATTGCCTGCGTCATCTGTTACCTCTATGGTGTAGCTGCCGCCGAGATATGGTTCATATGTAGACGAGAATGGGTTGCCACTCACATCGATGGGCTGTCCGTTTATAGTCAGCGATGCTATGCTCTTATCATCGGCTATCGTATAGCTTATGACACTTCCGTCCACATTGACAGATATCTGAGGTTCATCGACATCGAGCCTGTTCATCATGATGATGACTCTGGCCCAGGCGCCGTCCTCTCTGTCCACCTTTACCATGTAGTAGCCGTTGGATACTATCTTCCACTTTTCTTCATTATCGCCCTTTTCGAGTTTGATCTCTTCAAAGTCACCGTCTAAGAAGAGATAGACCGAGCTTTCCTCGCCTTCGAGAGGCTTGTACTTGCTATAGAGCCACGGAGCATCGGTGAGTATTTCTGAAAGGACCGGATCTCCCTCGTTATTTACGAAGTACAGATCTCCCGGCACGAAATCAGGGGCGTCTGCTACGGCAGAGCCGCTGACTATGGCGTTGTACCAATGGGCATCTACGATCATCTTCGAATCATTGCCCACCGTATCGTAGGTGACTACTTCGTACTTATCGTTCTTTGTGAATGTATAGTCGAAGTACCAGAAACCTGAGTCTGCCTTTTCGATCTTGGGATCTGTCTTGTCCGTGAGTTCTTTACCCCGGAATGTGACCCTGCTTATACCTCCGTTGTCTACGATGTAGCATCTCATGGGCACTTCTGTTCCGGGCTTTAGTGATGCAGTCTCAGGGAAGCTGCGGTTCCACAGTATCTGTGGAGCGTCCTCATCCCTTAATACAACAGGACTGACTTCATAGGTCGCAGTATACCTGTCGATCTCCGTATCTTTTTCAAGGGCCGTGACTTTGATCACGTAAGTGAGGCCCTCCTTGTTATCAAAGTCCAGTTCTGCAGGCGATTTTGAGAATACCTGCCCTTCGTCGAAGAGGCCTTGCTGCACCCTGATCTTGCCTGAGAAGTAGATCTTCATGGTATCGGCTGTTGTCAGGAACTCTACATAAGCGTTCTTTTTAGTCGCGCGGGAAAGATCTCCGTTCATGGGAACTTCGTTCTCAGTTTCCCCGCCTTTCCAGCCGTCGGCGGGAACGTTCGTCGCGAAGTACCAATCCTGACCTTTTCCAGCCTCGGCATCTGTATCAGTGACAGATCCATCGGCATTGTGGAACTCGAAGGACTTATCGTCTTTGAAGATGTTGACTCCGTCTCCGCTTTCTGTTATGCGGAAAGCTATGGCTGCTATGGAGTTTGTGGCCGTATCTTTGACCTGGATGATACCTGTAGGTACAAGTCCCTGCTCTATCATCTCCTCCGCCACTTCATTGGCAGCCGCGACGATAGTATTCGTTGAACTGTCATAATAGAGTATACCGAGGAGCGACCTCCAGTTTTCAGCTCCGCTGCCTATCTCCGTCACAACTATATCTGCCTCTTCAGCCGTTGTGGTGTAGGGGACAGGGAGTCTCAGAGTATTGCCGAGAGACAATGATACCTGGCTGGGAACACTGAATACCGTCACGTTATTTACTGTCTTCACAACGAGGTTGTTATCCTGGTTGTATTCTTCGTGCTGGGATGCGTAAACGCTGTTTATGAGATCGGGCTCATCATCTGAGGAGAAGACTTCCGCTCTTAAATGGAGTCCGCTCAAAGAATCACCCTTGATGAAGGCATCCAGAGGAACTCTTATGCTGCCGTAGACACTTCTCTTATACCCCTTTGCGATGACGGTGCCGCCGTCTTCGTCCTTCAGCATGTATACGCCGATCTTATCATTGGCTGTGAGCTTCCTTGAAGCCGGCTCGGGTTTTCCGGTTTTGAGAGTGTTTCCTTCAAGGTCTATGGGTATATACCTTACACCGTTTTCGTCTTCCCTGCCCTTGTCATATGTGAACTGGATGAATACCTCGTCCGCGTCCTTGTTGCCCACATTGAGGACTGAAGACTCAATATATATCACTGCATATCCGTCATCAATGGACCTGAACTGCGCGTCGAAATCTCCGAAGGTAAGTTCCGCTTTTTCCTCCACTTCAAACAGATCCGAAATGGTCCCGCTGAAGGCCTCGCCGTGGTACATTTCCTCTATGTATTCTGCATCTTCGGTCAGATAGAGGGAGAACTTAGATCCCGTGGGCAGACTTTGCGTGAGAGGATCTGTGGTAAATGTCAGTCTTGCCTTTCCTCCTGCCGGTATAGTATCCGAAAGCAGCCACTTGGCAAGTTCCTGAGATCCTTCACCGGGTCTGCTTACCGTGAGGATCACGGTCACCGGATTGTCACGGCTCGCCCTGATGGCAGATGTACCTACGTTGCGGAAGTTCACCTCGCCCACAAGTTCGCGGCCCGATGTAAAGTCGTAGTTGGCGAATCCTAAAGTCCCCTCGCCTAAAGCCTGCTTCCCTTCGCCGAAAGCTATGGCGTAGAAGCCCACATTGGGCGGTACCTCTTTTGTTACTTCTTCATTTTCTTCAGACTGAACGCGCTTGGGTATCACGGTAGATACCTTCTCACCGCTGCTCTTTTCATATTCGAAATCCTGAAGATCTATGATGCTGCCTTCAGTGAGAACTATGAGTTCCTGACGCGTCTCGCCGGCTTCAAATACCTCTCTGGTCGACATCTGAAGATCGGTGAAATAAAGCCTGGACATGGATCCGCTGTTTCCTGCAGGAGTCACAGCTTTGCCAAGATATGCCAGTTCCGTCTCCTCGGGACTCATCTCATATATAATACTGT
>CAZTHD010000239.1:0-3201 GCA_964613315.1 uncultured Oscillospiraceae bacterium
CCTTCGCATTGGAATGATCCCTGTTCAGGATCTGAGTAAGGTCGACCATCTCCGCTCTCTTGGTTATCTGCTTGTCCTTGAGCTTAAGACAGTCGGTCCTTCCCACCATCTCATCTACAGTCCTGAAGCCAAGAGATGCCATTATTTCTCTTAGTTCTTCTGCTATGAAGAGCATGAAGTTCATAACATACTCGGGTCTGCCTCTGAAATGTTTCCTCAGCTCTTCATTTTGAGTGGCTATACCCATGGGGCAGGTGTCCATGCTGCAGACTCTCATCATCATGCAGCCCATGGTGACGAGAGGCGCAGTAGCAAAACCGAATTCCTCGGCTCCCAGAAGACAGGCTATTGCCACATCTCTTCCGCTCATGAGTTTTCCATCGGTCTGGAGTATGACTCTTTCCCTAAGGCCGCTCTCTATGAGGGCCCTGTGAGCTTCCGCAACCCCCAGTTCCCAGGGAAGACCTGCGTTATGTATGGAGCTTTGAGGTGCCGCTCCCGTGCCCCCGTCGTAACCGGAGATGAGTATGGCCTGGGCTCCGGCCTTTGCCACGCCGGATGCTATGGTGCCCACCCCCGCTTCCGATACCAGCTTGACCGATATGCGCGCCTTTCTGTTGGCATTCTTAAGGTCGTATATGAGCTGGGCCAGATCCTCTATGGAATAGATATCGTGATGGGGCGGAGGGGAAATGAGGGATACTCCGGGTGTGGAGTATCTGGTCTTCGCTATCCAGGGGTACACTTTCCTGCCGGGAAGGTGTCCTCCCTCTCCGGGCTTTGCCCCCTGAGCCATTTTTATCTGTATCTCTTCGGCGCTTAAAAGGTATTCGCTGGAAACGCCGAACCTTCCCGAAGCCACCTGCTTTATGGCGCTGTTTTTTATGGTCCCGAACCTTTCGGGTTCTTCTCCGCCTTCGCCTGTGTTGGATTTTCCGCCCAAAGTGTTCATGGCGACTGCGAGGGTCTCGTGAGCCTCCTTCGATATGGAACCGTAACTCATGGCTCCGGTACAAAACCTCTTCACTATCTCAGATGCCGGTTCCACCTCATCGATGGAAATAGGTCCGTTCACGGATACGAATGCAAGAAGTCCTCTTAGAGTGTGCGGCCTTTCGTCGTCCACTATATCCGTATATTCCTTGAATCTCTCGTAGCTTCCCAGGCGGCACGCCTGCTGAAGGGCTACGATGGTCTGCGGGTTATACAAGTGATCTTCTTTGTCGCTACCGCTCCTTAGATTATGGAATCCCGTACTGTCCAAAGAGGTATCTGTCATGAGCCCCATGGGATCGAAGGCATGGTCGTGTCTGAATTTGATGCCCTCCTCGATCTCTGCAAGGCCTATGCCACCTACTCTGCTCACGGTCCCCGTAAAGTGATCGTCGATGACTTCCTTTGAAAGACCTATGGCCTCGAAGATCCTTGCCGACTGATAGGACTGCAGGGTGGATATACCCATTTTGGCAGCGGTCTTCACTATGCCGTAAAGTACGGCGTGATTATAGTCATCTATGGCCGTGTGGTAATCCTTGTCCAGTATCCCTCGGTCTATGAGTTCCGAGATGCACTCCTGGGCAAGGTAAGGATTGATGGCCCTGGCGCCGAATCCCAGAAGCGTCGCCATCTGGTGAACGTCCCTGGGCTCTCCGCTCTCAAGGATGATGGATACGGCTGTTCTTTTTTTCGTTCTGACAAGGTGCTGTTCCACTGAAGACACCGCAATGAGCGAAGGTATGGCCACGTGGTTTTCGTCTATGCCCCTGTCTGAAAGTATGATTATATTGCTTCCCTTGCTGCAGGCCCTGTCAACGCTGATAGACAGCTGATCCAAAGCCTTTTTAAGGGACGTATTATTGTAGTAAAGTAAAGATATGGTCTCGGCCTTCAGCCCCGGCCTGTCTAAAGATTTGATCTTCAGAAGGTCGACTCCCGTGAGTATGGGGTTGTTTACCTCCAGCACCCGGCAGTTCTCGCTCTTTTCCTGAAGGAGGTTGCCGTCGGACCCTATATAAACGGTAGTGTCCGTCACTATCTCTTCCCTTAAGGAATCGATAGGCGGGTTTGTTACTTGGGCAAAAAGCTGTTTGAAATACGAAAAAAGCAGCTGATGCTTTTCCGAAAGCACCGCCAAGGGAACGTCGTGTCCCATGGAAGCCGTAGCTTCTATCCCGTCTGTAGCCATGGGAAGTATGACGCTTTTCACGTCTTCATAGGTGTAACCGAAGGCTTTATAGAGCTTATCCCTCATTTCCTGACTGTGGGTGTGTATCTTCTTATTCGGAATGCTGAGTTCCGACAGATGTAGAAGGTTCCTGTCTATCCACTCGCCGTAGGGCTGCCTGGAAGCGTAATACTCTTTGCATTCCTCATCGGATATGATCCTCTTTTTGAGCGTATCGACAAGAAGTATCCTGCCCGGCTGAAGCCTTGATTTTCTTACTATATGCTCAGGGGGCAGATCCAAGACTCCGACCTCAGATGACAGGATCAGCCTGCCGTCATCGGTTATATAGTATCTTGACGGTCTCAGACCGTTTCTGTCCAAGGTGGCACCCAGGACGTCTCCGTCGGTAAAAAATATGGCCGCGGGACCGTCCCAGGCTTCCATCATGGTAGCATAGTAATGGTAAAAGTCTTTTTTCTTTTCATCCATGAAATGATCGTGTTTCCACGGCTCGGGAATGGTCATCATGACTGCCAGCGGAAGATCGATGCCGTTCATGTACATGAACTCCAGAGTGTTGTCCAGCATTGCCGAATCCGATCCGCTCTTTTCGACTACGGGGAAGATCTTGTCAAGATCCGAGTCGCTCATGACGGGCGATTTTATTGTCTCCTCTCTTGCCAGCATCCTGTCTATATTGCCTCTTATGGTGTTGATCTCGCCGTTGTGGGCTATCATCCTGTAGGGATGAGCCCTCTCCCAGCTGGGAGTGGTGTTGGTGGAGAACCTGGAGTGGACCATGGCAATGGCCGTCTCATAGTCCTTGCTCTGAAGGTCCTCGTAGAAGGCCCTGAGCTGCTTTACGAGGAACATGCCCTTGTACACTATGGTCCTTGAGGAAAGAGACGCTATGTAGCTGTCCTCGGAGCTTTGCTCGAACTCTCTCCTGAGGACGTAGAGCTTCCTGTCGAAGTCTATTCCTTTTTCACATCCTGATGGTCTCTTTATGAAGCCTTGGCATATGAAGGGCATAT
>CAZTHD010000240.1:0-3194 GCA_964613315.1 uncultured Oscillospiraceae bacterium
TTATCCCAGATATTGACTCAAGTCTTCCAAGCTCATCGTAATCAAACACAAGGGGAGTGTTATCTATGCTGTTTGTAACAGAGTATAACAATCCCTTTGAAACATCTGTTACAGTATCGCTCCCATAAACATAGCTTTGTGTATACGCAGTATTATCAAGAGTCCAGCTTTGTGATGCAGTCTGTCCTGACTCATCATACGTCCTTGATAGACTGAGTAATTGGACGTTACCAAGGAGTGCTCTATGGCTTGCAATACGTCCAAGACTGTCATAGACATAGCTGTATACTCTTCCGTCACTGTCTGTATACTTTTTTGGTCTGCTGTTTCGGTCATATTCGTATGCTCTGGAATTGCCTTCTGAGTCTTCCCACGTATCTATACGCCCAATGTTGTCATAGCCATACTCTAATAGTACCTATTTGCGAATGTCTCTTTCGAGAGATCCCCGTTCATTTCAGCATACTCATATTCTGCAAGAACTTGGTCCCCGACGCTTAAGGAAATCATGTTCCCGAAGCAGTCATAATCGAATACATACTCCTGTACTTCGGAGTAGTCCGGGTCATCATCTTTTCCTGCAGTGCGGGTAATGGATAAAAGCTGTCCTTTTGAGTATTCATACTCTAAAAGCGAAAGTGTACCGAGCGAGACATCAACACTGCGTCCAAAGTTATCATAATGATAAATATATGTATTGTTCCTATCATCTGTAACAGAAGACGGAAGACCATATACTTCGGATATTCCGCTGCTGTATGCATAACGTACTTTATTTCCGTCATCATCAGTTTCTGAAACAATGCGGTTGCCGTTATCATCGTATTCAGCGCTTGTAGTAATACTAAAAGCAATATCGTTAGGGTCCTCCGGCACATATGAAAGCACTGTGCTTTCCACGTCTCCCTGCTCCGTATACTCCATGGTCTGAGTGACATTTCCATCTGTCACAGTTGTAAGGTTATGAGTGGTTTGATCGTAGGTAAGCGTATATGTACCGTATCCGCCTGTGACCATATGGATAAGATCACCGCCATCGTAAGAGCTTGTGACTTCACTAAGACCTGACGTAAGAACTGAAATAAGGTTCCCATCCTCGTCATACTTCATAGTCTTGCAAGGTTCCTTAATCAGATATATATCGTCAAAGTAAGCTGCATTGGCATTTTTTTCATATACTGCATATATTGTTATGCCGGTTACTGCTTTTCCTGAATCTTTCGGAACTATAGCCATGCTTACGAACTGCCACGTATCAAGATCAGGGCAGAAAGAAACGTAATGGGACTCTTCTGTGTGATCATAATATGTTATGACCGCTCTTAATCCGAACTGTTTGAATGTATCGGTATTGTGATCCGATTCATCGATATAGTTCGTATTGGGTACAGAAAACCCCAAAGCCCAGCCTGAAAGAATATATGTATCGGTTCCCGGAACGTTATTTAGCCGCACTTCCTGATATGCGTTCCTGTTTGTACTGTTCCAAAGCCCTTCTATCTTGACGGACAGGCTTCCGCTATGACTTTCTTCATTTGATATGCTCGTTCCTGAAGGCAGAGTCCAGTCAGACGAACTCTCAAAAGAGTTATTTTCAAGAAGGTCCTCATCAGGGTCCGGTTCTCCTATAGAGGATATGAAAAGACTTCGGTTGTTCCTTCTATCAATCTCGTCGTTTTCCGTATATACAGCATTGGTAGCTCCTAAAAGACTCCCGGACGCATCCGTTGAATAGGCATTCACCGTTCTCCCTGCATTATCGAACAGATAACTTGTAAAGAGATTATCCAATGCTCCTTCAGCGTCATCACTTCTGTCAGGACCAAAGTCTTTATACACCGTCTGAGAGTACTCAGGATATGAAACAGATACCCATGCTCCTGTCACCTCAGCCGGTACGGATAGGGTATCGTCCCATGCAGACTCATGATAGGAACTTATCTTTCCGTTTGTATCGTATGTGAAATTGAGACTGTAATCTGCCTCTTTGTCAGTCAGCTTAGACAGTCTCTGCCCTGTATATTCATATCCTGCTATTTGGGTATTCCCTTTTGTGATACCTATGAGTTTACCACTGTCGTAAGTAAGGGTAGTGGTGATGCCCGCTGCATCCTGAATAGATGTAAGCCGATCTCCGGTATAGGTAAATGAAACCACTGTTATGCCGGTGACCGAGGTACCGTTATTGGTTTGAGTGACTGATGTGACTTTTCCGTTAGTATACGCAATAGAGATCTCGTTTCCGTTATGATCGATGATCTGCTTTAAGTATCCTCCGTTAAAGATCCTTTTGTTGTTCTTATCATCGGACATCTCATAACCGCCGGATACTGATCTTATCTTGAGACCAAGGCCGTCTTCATCGTAAAAGTAGGTGTTATCTCCGCTCTTCTTTCTGAAGTAGTGCTGCGTTCCGTCTCCATCCGTATACTTAAGGTACTGAGTGCTGCCTATGGTCACGGATTCAAGTTTCTGAACGATATCAAGAGTCCATCCGGAGCCGAAGTCCATGGATGGGCCATATGGAAGGTAGTCTTGAGACTGGTCCTGAAAGTAGTCAGAGTTGTACACAAGTCCGATAGAAACAGGGTTTACTGTAGAATAGTATGAGACTAAAGACTTTGCGACTTTAAGCTGGCCTGTCCTGTCAGCTATATATGCTGTCCCGGCATGTCCTCCATCTAATGTGTTGTACGTGTAATAGGGTTCTATGCCATCTGTATTTCTGTATGCTACTACAAGAGTCGGTGGATAGGTATCTCCGTATGCAAGGCTCCTTATGCATGCATAATTAGAACTATTCTGCGAAGATTCATTGGTCGGAATGATAGCAACGGTTCTGTTCTCAGTGCCTTCTTTGTACCATTTCTTTGCAAGGCCTGTGATCTCCCACTCTATCCATTCGCCTGTGGATCCGGAACCTGTGACCCTATAATCAAGGACAGGGCCATACGTCATGCTGCTTTGATCGTTCCACTTAAGGTATGTGAACCAATCATAATAGCTTGAGTATCCTGAAGGCTTTCCTGATGTTACCTCCCTAATCTCAAGTGGCATCAGGCTCTGGTTACCCGTGTATCCAAAATATCCGTCCCAGTAAGGATTGAACAGATGGATATAGTAAGTTGCCCCTATGACTTCCGCTCCACTTGGAACAGATGGAAGGTTATGAAAATGAACGTATCCTCTCATAT
>CAZTHD010000241.1:0-3191 GCA_964613315.1 uncultured Oscillospiraceae bacterium
CGCCAGGCGCTGCCCCTGTCAATAGAACGAAACCCTTTCCTTGGACTGGTATGGGAAAGTATTAGTGGGTACGTACACCATGTACACCAAAAAGTACACCATTTTGCTGCCGACTTATGCCGGATTGGGGCTTTTGAAAGTGCTTGCGATGCCGACTTATGCCGGGTTATGCCGACTTATGCCGATTAAGGCCCTCTATTCCCGACTATGAGACCCTTATAGACAGAAATGTTGAAATTTCAACGTTTAAGGCCGTCAGATACACGAAAATACACCAAAAAGAACACCATTTGATGGTGTTTTTTTTCCGCAGAAAATCGCACATTGCATTTTTGGCGAAAATATGTTATGGCGTGTTTCTTTTGCGTGTTTGCCTGCGTTATAGTTTTTATATGGGTACTTCGAGGCTTTTTTCATGTATCACTGGTATGCTTTTATTTGAAAATAACGCTTTCAAATTACGGTGTACCGTGATAATATATAAGGGGCGAACAAAATGAAGTTAAAAGAATATTTGAAGAGAGAAAAAATCAATATCAGTGATTTGTCTAGATTGACCGGGATCTCATATATGACACTGAGCGATTTGTGTAAAGGTCGGACTGGATTGGAAAAAACATCTTCGGAAAATCTATATAAAATATCGAAAGCCGTCAACGTTTCTATGGAGGAATTGATAGAAGATTATCTTATTGAGGAAAAAGCAGGATTTACTGTTCCGGGAGCATTGATAGAGCTTATCAAAGAAATCCAGAAATATGCTGTAGATGATCCTTACGGCTTCCGCATAGAAGCTGTCGAAAACTTGGAGAACTTCTCAAAGAATTATTGTCTGGATGGGATAATATCATGGGAACAGAGGAGTGAATTGCTGGAGAAGTTTGCGTAGAAAGGGGTAAGCAGTTGTTTTTAAAAGACTTTGTCTGTATATTACAATACTACAGCAATATACTCCACACAGTTTATTAGACCAACTGTTATAGCAATTATAAAAGGCTGGACGGCTAGTAAGATAATTGAGGAGGCATTTTGATGAATTGGTTTCGAGATGGTATTGAATGCTAAATATTAAAGAGGATGTAATCTTATGGGATCTTGGAGTGTGAGCATTAACGGTAACGATACCGCAGCAGATCTTAAACAGGAGTATTCTGTAGCGTTTTACAAATATGACGTGGAAGAAGTTGTCAAGAAGATAGACGAATATGTGCGAGAGAATGTTTGTAATGAATCAGACGAAGAAAGGTGGTGATTGATCATGGTCTATGATTTGATGTACATAGAACTGAAAACAGGTTATGCAGATGATGGTCCAGCTTGGATCGGATATGTAATGACGTCGAAAAGCGGGAAAACTATTTATTTTAACGACCATGCTTTTCAACGTTGGAACAGTCCCTCCGGTAATTATCATGATCTCGAAACCAACGAAGATTATTGGATATCCGGGGTAAAAAAGAGAGAAAGCAATCGACACTGGGCCGGTCATGGAACAATTATGGTCGATAGAAGAGCAGTACCTGAGTTGCTCGATATCATCGGAGAAGAAACGCTTCCTCATTTGTTTGAAGTGGTCGATATAGAGGATAAATTTCCGGTTGATCGTGTAGCTGCATTATTAAACCAGAAGAAATAAAGAGAATGGATAACAAGATATCCTTTTTATAAAACGATTAGGAGTGATATCAATGAAGTATTTTAATAGTCATTATGTTGAAGAATTAAAAGATTACTTATATCACGGACACGATCATGATGCTACGATCGAAAAAATCGAATACCTTCTTAAGGATGAATACAACAAGGATAAACTGATCATTGAGACATACAATACTTATGATAAAGTCAGAGTAGGATATGTTTTTAGAGAAATACAGACGATGGTATTGTGTAAAGGTAGTGTATGTGGAGAAAAAGATATAATCCTCGGAATAACTGTAGAAGACGATATATCATATTTCAAAAGCCGTTTTAATAGCAATGAGATATCACTCGATGGTTGCTTGTATCTGGTTTTACAGATGAAAACATTTGATGAAATACATATTATTTGCAGAGAGATGTACATAAATGAAGAGGAATAAGTAATTGGATTCAATCCTGTTATGGGAGCGTGAGAAATTGGAGTGTGGTGGAAAAGTATAAGTGGGTATAGCATAATTAATTGCCATTCGACGCAATGCGTCGTTCTCTATGTAGTCTGAAGCCGATAGAATACAGTTAAAATAGGAGGATAGATCGTGGATTTGAGATCTATTGGACAATATATAAAACTAAAACGAATAGAAAAAGGTCTTACTCAGGATCAACTGGCTGAACTGCTTGGCGTACAGACAAACACCGTATCCAGATGGGAGAGAGGAGTATATATCCCTGATATGGGCATATTGGAGGATCTTGCAGCGAAACTCGAAACCGATCCAATCAGTCTGTTGTGCGGCAAGGATGTAAAACAGAGTCTTATAGTGCAAAGAAAGGAGTCTATCTTGGAAAAGCATTTCGTATATCAGAAGTATGATCTAAAAAATTTTATAGGTATCTTAGTTGGAGCCGCAATTGCCTGTGTTTTGTTATTAGTCACCGAGATAGTGTTTAAATTTCTAGGTCCTAATCAATATACTGCGGCCGTAATGTCTATAGTTTTCCTGACCGTTTTTATATGCTTCCCAAAAGTGATCTGGCCGAAAGTTTCATCAGGGATGTCATGTTTCTATGGAGTCGGGAGCTATAAGATAGAGATGGGTCATCTGGGTATTACAATGGGAAAAAGATCATATTCTTTTTTTGATATAGATGAGGTATACCTTACCGGACCACAGGAAGGCGGAGGATCCATGCAGGGCGGGGTCACCACCTTTGACGGAAGCTTGGAGATCAAAGAAGGCAAAAGAAAACTACAGATAGTGACATGGAACTCATATATTGTAAACACCGATACATATTCGGTAATATCTTTATTTGATGACATTAAAGAATATTTTCCGAGCCTAAAGCCTGTCCTCATGGACAATGGCACAGAGATCAGAGGGTACCTGAGAAAAGAAATAGACAATGGATGTTGAGCAAGGAGATATCAGAGTTACGATATTGATGATCGGAACTCTTTTTATATGGAATGATGCACTTTGTAATTGCGTGATGCATCCAGGAGTGTAATAATGACGTTGTAAATTGAAGAATAGTCGCCGCAC
>CAZTHD010000242.1:0-3180 GCA_964613315.1 uncultured Oscillospiraceae bacterium
AAAGGCCGCGTTAAAGCCTGCAGCCCTTTCTTTCAAAGCCTTGAGGAACAGGCACTCTCTCTTTGTA
The DNA here is from genome assembly GCA_964613315.1 of uncultured Oscillospiraceae bacterium. Classification (GTDB taxonomy): domain Bacteria; phylum Bacillota; class Clostridia; order Peptostreptococcales; family Anaerovoracaceae; genus RUG13409. Next base: position 68 of record CAZTHD010000242.1, read on the forward strand.
AAAGAATAGAAATCGCTGTACCAGATGATAGATGATGATATATATGATGACTCTCTGACCTTCTCCGTGGTATATGCAAGAAGATCTTCTGAATCGGTATACTTCCCGGCCATCACCGCCTCGTAGTCGGAATAGATGAGCTGCATATCTGAAAGTTTTGAAAGAAGCAGGGATGACGCATCATCAGTGAGCTTTCCCTGTATCTCTTCAAGGTCCGATGGGCTTATATCGTTTTGTTTCAGCTGGACTATGAAGTCCCCTGCCATATCGAGAAAGCCTTCTCTTCCGTATACGGATCCAAAAGAGCTCAGTTCTACCTTTCTTGAAGAAGTTATCCTCCTGAGAAGCATCTTTCTGCCTATAGTATTTATGGCGGTCTTAGATGGAGCGCCTGTCTCTGTGAGGATGTCCGAGCGGAGCTTAGCTCCTGACATCACGGCAAAGTCAAAGAAGCCCTCTCCTCCGAGATAGCGAAAACCCTCCTCTTCAGCCTGCAGAGTGGACTGGGCAGGCACTATGAGGATGACCCTTTCGGCAGAGATCTTACCGCTTCTTATGGCTTCGAGATCTTCCTTTATTCTTTTGTACATCTCTCTGCGAAGCGAACCTTCGCCAGATGATGAAAGTATCACTGACATAATGGTTTATTTTAACATAAAATGGCCGCAGAATGCTATTCTGCGGTCCATTATACGATTATGGTATATACACAAAAATGTACTGCTTTTTTAGAAAAACTCTAAAGCGCATATCATAGGTATTACAGTTTTGCTATCCACTCGTTTACCTGCTCCTGAGTGAAATCATTGAGTCTCTCATCTCCGAGCCAAGTGATCTTGTCTGCATCCTTTGTGATGCCCTTTGCATATTCGATGGCCTTTCCGCCCTTGCTGGAACCGGAGGTCATGAAGAATACTACTGTCTTTCCTGCGAGTTTAAGGCTGTCAATGAAAGTCTGCACGATGTTCGGATATACTCCGTACCAGTTAGGATATCCGATAAAGAACACGTCATATTTACCGGGGCAGTGAGCCTTCTTCAAAAGTTCAGGTCTGATGGAAGGGTCTTCGTGCTCTTTGTTGCAGCGGCTTTCCTTGTCTCTCCAGTCTATATCTGCATCCGTATAGGGCTCTTTAGCCTGGATCTCGAAGAGCTTTCCGTTCGTTGCTGCAGCTACTTTTTCTGCTATGCCTTTTGTTACTCCTTTGGTCGAAAAATATGCGACCATTACGTTCTTTTCACTGAAATCCATATTGTCTCCTCTTTTCTTTTAACAAGTACAGTTATTTCAGCAATATCACTTGCGGAAGCTTTGTTTTCCATCTATTTAATTATATCTCAAACTGCTGTAATCAACAATAAAAGGAAAGAAAAAACGGACCATTTTAGGCCCGTGATCTTTATGCTTTTTTCTTTTTGCTCACCCATCTGCATATAAAGAAAACTAAAGCAGCTCCAAGCATGGTGCCGGCTGCGTCTATGCATATATCGCTGAGCTGGCAACTCCTCCCGGGAACGAACATCTGATGCAGTTCATCCGTTCCTGCATAAAGTGTGCCGCAAAGTGACGGCCAAAGAAAAGTCCTTTTTGCTCCAAAGGATCTGAAACAGCAGCTGTAAAGTATGCCAAGAAGCGTATATTCGATGAAATGAGCGGACTTTCTGACTATAAAGGATAAAGATGCAGCCATCTCAAGGCGGGCTTCCATATCCATGTTTTCGAAGCCCTTTACGAATATGCTGCATATCCTGTAGCAAATCCCTGAGCTTAGGACAGAAGAACTTGCCGCATCCTTTGCAGACATTGAATATATGAAAAGCATCCATGCTGCCGCAAGGATGAGACTTATCACTTTTTTGATTGTCGATGATCTGCTGTTTTCCATTAGCTCTCCGGCAAAAAAATACAAACCGATGCTCAGTATGATACACCGGTTTGCAAACATAATCAATTATGAGTATTTCGTTTCTTAGTGAAGTCTCACACGACCGAAGTCACGAGGGTGCGCTGCATCTTAGTCAAGTCCGACCCAGATGACCGGCCTTACGGCGTTATCAACGTGCTCTACGCTATCGCCGACAAGGCTCACCTCGCCCTTGTGGTTGACGTTGGTCTGGCAGTACGCCATGGGAGCCCAGCCCGGGGTCCTGAGCCAGTACCAGCATTTACCCGTCTCTTCGTTCACGTATGCACCCTTTGATTTTGCATACTCTGTTGCTTCGCACATGCGCTCTTCGTTTGTCTCAAAATAGAGCTTTGCCTCCGTTGCACTGAGAAGGAAAACCTTATCCGAGGTATTGTTTCCGTGATTTGCATAGATGTTGTCTATCTTGTCGACCTTGACTGAAGTAAATGGGATCATGGACTTTTCTTCCTTTGTGAAAGCGCTGTCTACGAATTCGCTTCCTAGCCACTTGCGAAGATCCGAGTGCTCCCAGTCTATATTTTCATATGTTCCGTGATAAGGCTTGCAATCGATTCCGTATCTGCTCACGAGCTTGACGTTGTTTCTTTCTCTTGCGAGTACTACCCACTCTATGGATTCCTTAGGGCCGCCCGGGACTACGGGATATGATCCGAAGCATACTACGTCTCCCGGCTTTGCCACTGCAGGGCCGTATTCCGGATACTCTGCAATGAATCTCTGCCTGAGTTCTTTGTTTATATTGAGAACTATAACTGCATCTGAATATGAGATCTCTCCGAGAGCTGTGAATCTGCGGGGCTCTACAAGTTCACCGTTTTTGTAGATGGGAACCGGGTTTTTCTCCGATGCGATAGCTTCGAAAAGGTCGCTCATTTTTAATTTTTCAAGATCTTCTGCGTTGTTGATGTTCATAGTTTTATTCCTTTCCCAAATACCCCTATGGGCTATTTTCTTTACTGTGGATAGATTATACCCCCGAGGGGTATTTGTCAAGACGCTTTGTGTATTAATTCTAACATAATATATCACAAAAGAATCCTCATAAGCATGTGATAAATAACTAACGGCCCGGTCCGAATCCGGCCCATCTTGATGCCAATTCAAAAGGACGGCCTTTGCCGTCCTTTTGAATTGGAGCTACTGGCCGGATTCGAACCGGCGACCTGCTGATTACGAATCAGCTGC
>CAZTHD010000243.1:0-3177 GCA_964613315.1 uncultured Oscillospiraceae bacterium
GTTCTAACCAGTCTTTGCCAATCGCGGAAGCCATGGACATCCCGTAGTCATAGGCCTTGTTGTACTAGGAACGGAGATCTTCAGGTGCTGTGACCGTGCCTGCAGCGTCAAGAGTGAAGGTGAGCTGCGAGCAGTCGATCTGTACTGCTGTGAGTTTTCCGTCAGCGTCCTTTGCGGATGCGCCTACGTATACGTTGAACTGGAAGGACTCAGCATCCTTGGGTGTGGTGGAAACCACTACGCCGAGCTGAATGTCCTGTGCGGTTCCGGCATCCTCAAGATGCTCGAATGCATTTGCGAGAGCTGCCGCAAAATCATTGATATGAATGGTGCATCCTGCAAGAACATCAGCGTCCGTTGCGTGCTGAGCATCGTCAAATGCGAGTTTGTTCATAGCTTCTTCCTGTGTGAGTCCGATAAGCTGTGCCGCAAGATGATCGGCCTGTTCGAACCAGTCTTTGCCGATCGGGGAAGCCTTGGTCATACCGTAGTCATAACCTCTCTCGCGCTTTGTCGGGATCTCGTCAAATGATATAACGCCTGCAGCATCGATCTTAGCGGTCTCCTGAGCTACATCGAATTCGCACTTTACGATCTTTCCGTCCTTGTCGACGAGAATTATCGCATAAGTCGGGTTAACCTGTGCCTGTCCGTCCTTTTCCGCTGTAGCAGATGATGCGGACACGCTGTTTGCGACGCCGAGTCCGAACTGGAATGTTTCGGGCTCTTTCTTTCCGCCGCCGCACGCTGCCAGGCAAACTACCATTGCCAGAGCAAGCGCAATTGCTAATACTTTTTTCATTTTTTCCTCCTGTAATTGAAACGTTTCAATACAATTACCACTAACTATCTATGATCTGCCCCTGTTTCAGGGAGTGGATCCGTTATTTCTTCGCCTGTTCGACGCAGTCCTGCACCGCTGCCATCACGGCATTGGACGTGAACGTCGCTCCGGAGCAGGCGTCTACTCCGTAGGTCTGCCACTTAAGTATGTCGGGAATGACCGTCTCCTCTACTTCAGCAACACGTTCATCGCCGTAGTCAGACCTTTCGTATGAAGTAACCTTGACTTCGATGATGGCGCTTTCGCTGAAGGTGACCTCCACCTTTACATCTCCGTAGAAGCCCTCGCTGCTGGCGGTGTAGGTTCCGGGGTTATAGCTGTATTCAAGCGGAACGGGATCTGCATGTACCGGAGGTTCTACGATGGCTTCTTTGCCTGCTGCCTGATTGATGCAGCTTACAACGGCATCCTTTATACCGTTGGACGTCTTGGTTGCCCCTGATACTACATCCACGTATGGTGAATTGGTAGCAGTGATCTTTACTGGTATCTGCTCGATAGCGGGTTCGCAGATACCTGTTGTCTCGTGGTGTTCGATGACTTCCACTGACTGTATCTTATCTTCGGTGACCACTACCTTGACCCAAAGTCCGTCAGCATTTCCCGTGGCAGTACCGTAATAGGTACCAGGTGTAAACGTGAGGGGTTCTTCCTTTGTGACAGCGCTTATACCGAATACTAAAGCTACGGAAATAAGCAATATGATCAATGTGTTTCTTAACTGAACTTTTAACATTTAGATTATCTCTCCTTTTGTTCACAACATCTCGAGCATATTATATCACTAAATATAATATTTACCAGTTATATTTATATTTATCACAGAAAAATCACTGCCTGGTGTTATAAAAACATGTCTGGCAGTGATTTTAAGTATTATTATTCATTTTTTAGGAAATCATTCCACCTTTTCGATGTATGCCCCAAGACCTCTCAGCTTCTCGACGAAGTTCTCATATCCTCTTTCCACGTGATAGATATTGGTCACTTCGGTGGTGCCGGTCGCAACGAGACCCGCTATGACAAGAGCTGCTCCGGCTCTTAAGTCTGTAGCCATGACAGAAGCTCCTTCAAGCTGTCTCTGGTTTCCGGGAACTATGGCAGTTCTTCCATCCACTCTGATGTTGGCGCCCATTTTGTTTAGCTCATTCGCATGCATGAGCCTGTTTTCAAAAAGCGTCTCATTGATCTTGCTCTGTCCGGAGACAGTAGTAAGGAAAGTCATGATCGGCGCCTGAGCATCAGTCGGGAATCCGGGATAAGGAAGAGTCTTTATATCAGTTGCCTTCATCGGATTGACGTCACCTCTTACCCTCAGTCCCTCAAGCTCGTCGGAGATATCTACTCCGCACTCGATAAGCTTTGCCATAATGGGCCTTACGTGATCGGGAATGCAGTTCTTGATGAGGACGTTGCCTCTTGTAGTTGCTGCAGCTATCATGAAAGTCGCAGTCTCTATCCTGTCAGGAATAACAGCATATCTGGTCCCGTGAAGCTTATCGACTCCGTTTACTCTTATGGTATCGGTACCGGCGCCTTTGATCTGCGCTCCCATGCTGTTGAGGAAGTTCGCAAGATCTACGATCTCAGGTTCTTCAGCAGCGTTCTCTATGATGGTCTCCCCTTCTGCAAGGGTCGCAGCCATCATGATATTTTCTGTTGCTCCTACGCTGGGGAAGTCAAGGTAGACCAAAGATCCCTTGAGCCTGTCAGCACTGGCATTGACCTCGCCGTCTTCTGTCACGACTCTTGCTCCGAGCATCTTGATCCCCTTTGTATGAAGATCTACGGGTCTTTCCCCTATTGCGCATCCGCCGGGAAGCGCGATGTTGACCTTGCCCATTCTTGCAAGCAAAGGTCCCATGATGAAGAAGGACGCTCTTTCTTTCTTGACAAGGTCAAAGGGAACGACAGACTTATCTACAGTCGAACCGTCTACAGTGATGACATGCCTGTCATAATCTTCTGTAACTGTTGCGCCTACCGCTCTTAATATCTCGCACATGACCTCAACGTCTGAAAGATGCGGGGTATCGTGTATCTCACATATTCCATCGGTAAGAACCGTAGCTGCAAGTATTGGAAGAGTAGCGTTTTTTGCTCCTGATATCTCCACTTCGCCCTTGAGCGGAGCTGATTGTTTTATAAGGTATTTAGACATAAAAATCTCCCGATTTAATAAATTTCTTATTTAGACCAAAAGTATTATAGAGGAAGATAGCCGCTTTGTCAAAAAGGCAAAAAATAGTGGTCGTGTCAAGTTTCTGTGGGGATTCTAGTTGACATCCAATAATCTAAGCTGCTATGAGAGCATCCTGCACGCCCCCAAGCTG
>CAZTHD010000244.1:0-3175 GCA_964613315.1 uncultured Oscillospiraceae bacterium
CAGGAGACATATCGTCAAGAGTTGCGAAATATTGAAATCTTGACCTGAATGCAGGGTTTATAACGTGGACACCGGGATCCTCTGGACGGTTGGTCGTTCCGATGAGCATAAAGTCAGGATGCCTTCTTATATCACCATATATGGTGTTGATGACTCCGGTTCCTTCCTTATCAAAAACATCGTTGAAAAAGGAGAGGGCACCCGCATCGCGAAGGTTTCCAACTTCTTCGAAAATAAGGCAATAACCATTTTCGATTGCTCTTAATATAGAAGACTTGATGCTCTTGTAGCGAACTCCACCTGACGAGGGAACCTTTTTTACGATCTCCTTTATGATGGAAGTAGCTCTGTCAACAGCCATTCTATATACATCTGACGCTTCGGCATCATCATCGAATATGCCAGTAAGTTCCCCAAGGGCAACAGACGGATCCAGTTTGCACTCTTCGTAGGTCGGGAGTCCAAGAGTCTTCAGCGTTTCGTCAAAGTCAAAGGTCTCCTGATCTTTCGAAAAGATCTCAAGTGTTCTTTTCTCTTCCTCTGTGATGTTTTCTGCAGAAAAGCTTGTCACGTCTGGAATGATCACAAGGGTCATATCTTCCTTCGTGTCTCTGTCACCGCAGGTGTAAACCATCATAGGGATTCCAAAGGTTGCACAAATAGATCTTGCCGTAGCAGACTTTCCAGTTCCGGCACTTCCCTCTAAAAGTACTTGGGTGATCCTTGCTGCTCTGAAATCATCCTTTGTCTCAAGGATAGAGTCGCAGATATCAATAAATACCCTTGTTGGGAAAAAGTCTTCTGGAAGGGAAGGGATGTATCTCTTTTCAACATCAGTGTAGACCCTTTCCGGGAACAACTTACCATAGTATTTCTCTTTATCGAATACTATGCCTTCGCTTTTGTCTGTAGGGTTCAGATATTCGAATTTTCCTATGATCACCTTTTCAGGAGATGGGCAACCAATGCCTTTATTTATCTCCTCTTTGGTGAGCTTTGGAAGGGCTCTTCCTGTTTCAGGCCATTCAAGATTAAGATCCTTTGAGATGCAGCATGCGTCATAAAGCTCTATACAGGCCTTGCCCATATAGTCCGTATAAACGCACTCCAGGGCTGATGATGACATGCTTTCGGTAAGTTTCTTTATCTTTGACAGCGTCTCCATCATTGATGCAGAAAGTGCCGGGTGAGCCATTGCATGAATAAGAACTGCCAGGAAGACGGCCGTACCATCCGTTTTTTTGGTCTTTGGATTGAGAAGTCTGTAGGTCTCTGACTGGAATGTCGTGGTATCGATACGGCACCCTTTGAGTTCTCCTTTTTCAGGCGAATACATTATGCAGTCAGTGGGAAGTCCCGGAGACTCTCTGTATTCTACGTATATAGTTTCCATAGAACCCTTGAGAGATTTTGTTCCGATAGCTATATGGTCTGCTTTTGCGAGATCGAATCCCGTTACTTCATCGCCTATTTGCGAAGAAACATAATAGACCATGGCTTTGATAAAGTCAGGGATAGGCATTATCCTGCCAGCCGGTACTCCTGTCCTGTAGATGTGTCCTCCCGGTATAGCTTTTGTTGCGATAGCATCAAATGGCTGCACAAAAGGATCTTTAGACTTCCAACCCCATAAGGTCGCGTCTTTTTGAATTTGTCCCATAATTTTTTCCTCCTTAAAAGCAAAAAACCACATGCCAAAAACATGGCTGCAGCTTAGCTTTACGATTATTAAAAATACTTTAGTTTATTTAGAAAACTTCCTCAGCAGATACCTCTCCAAGATCGTGGCATCTTTTTATGAGTTGAAGTTGGTCTGGGCGGGTGACCCTTACTGTAAACTCACCGTTGTTTTTGTAGATGAGTCCGTTGTTCACAAGAACGAGGTCCTTCTCCCTTAGGTCTACTTCAGGTATGGATTTTGCAGGAACGAAAACAGTGAATACTGTCTCCATCTTGCCGCATACCATCTGCTTTACCTTAAGATAAAGGCCTTTGTCGTTCTTACTTCCGCTCACGACTTCTCCCGTAAGGGAGATCTGGTTGATCTCAAGCATTTTTTCACCTCCTTGCGATTGAGACACAAAAAAACACCTTGAAAAGAACGGACCTAATTTTGGTCCTTCCATTTAAGGTGTTACGATTATACTTTATGTTAGAGATTGTTGTGCTCCCCGCTCCGTAGAGGGTGAGTTAATATATAAATACTTTAATATGAGTATATCACGAAATGAATGGATGTCAACAGATTGTTGGATGCCGCACAGGACGAAAAATAGGCGAAATGGCGAAAGATATCTATATTTGCGAATAACTTTACGTTTACAGGGACAACTCCTCGCAATTTGGCGGTTTTTCATTTATTTTAGCTATAGATACTATTCGACCCTTATAGAATTAAAAGGTATAAGTATCATGCGACCCACTCGCACATAGGGTAGATCTTGCCCGGCCTAACGCTCTTTTTTTACGAACTAGAGATTACAGGAAAACGGATCAGATATGATGTTAAAATGTTCGACATTCTGTCACTGATTGTAAGGCCAAAAACATAGGATTCTTAATGTTTTGATTACAATGGTTTTTAGAGGGTATAACACAAAACTATGTACAAATTTTTTTAGACTTTTAAAATTGAATTGTTGGTATATCAATGCTAAAAGCTGTCTCTATTTAGTTTGTTACGTTTCAACCTGACGCGTTAGGTTGGCCAATATTTTGACCATTTTTTATTCAACCTGACGCGTTAGGTTGGTCGTTTATTTTAACGGTTTTTCAATTCCATCCATCTTTTTAAGTTTTCATTTTTGTTTAAAAAACCGCTCAATATTAATGAGCGGTTCGTTTAACTATTGTTCTTTTTCTATTTTTTCTAATGACTCTCTACATCTTTTCATAACGACTGCGATGTTCTCAGTATAGGACTTCCCTCCTTTTGAAATCTCTTCTGAAAGATTCTCAAACTCCTTTTGATACTTTTCTACTTGTTTAATAAGACTTTTTAGTTTCTTTTTTGCAACACTTTTTGTTACTTCTCTTTTCGACTCAGCCTTTCCTGCGGACCTAACTTTCTTAACTTCGTTATCAAAATCTGTGAATCCCTCTCTTCTCCAAAGGGCGAGAACCGAGCATCATTTCGGGATGCTCGATAAAATAGCTGTTGATGGAAAAGCCGTCC
>CAZTHD010000245.1:0-3160 GCA_964613315.1 uncultured Oscillospiraceae bacterium
CAAAGAGTTAAAGCTTTCATCGTTTTGAGACCAGGTGTTCCTGCAAACGATGTAACTAAAGATACTATCCTGAAATATTGCCGTAAAAACATCGCAAAATATGCTATGCCAAAGGAAATAGAATTCAGAGAGGAACATCCAATGACCAATATAGGAAAAATAGCCTATAGAGTATTGGAAGAAGAGAGTAATAATATATAAACTAAAATAGAATTAAAAGGTCTGAGTTTTCCTCAGATCTTTTTTATATTTCTTACCATTAAGATTCTTTAATAACAGCTGTATATAGGATATAATAAAATGTACTCGTTATGAATAATGGAGGAAATAAAATGAAAAAGATCAAAGTCAATCCTGGAGTCTGCGGACTTGAAAGCATCATCATTGCAGAAAAAAAGGGAAGAAAAGATGTCACGGTAAGCGGAGATAGCAAATGCCCTGCTGTTAAAAAAATGATAGAAACTTTGGAACAACCTCTCGACGGGTATTCAGTCGTATTTGACAACAAACCGGGAACAGGTCCGATATACGCAGCAGCATCTGTCTTAACACATGCAGCATGCCCTGTTGCCGCTGCTGTAGTTAAATGTATAGAAGCTGAATGTGGACTTGCTCTTCCAAGGACTACGACATTCACTTTCGAAGAATAAAATAGATTTTTCAATATAATATGAGAAATAATAAGCGAGCAGACCGATGTATGAAGGTCTGCTCTATTTTTCGAATGATTATTAAAATCTAAACAATATTCCTACAAATGCTGATATTGCTATAAATATTATCGGGTGCCATTTCAGCTTTTTGCTTGCTACATATATAAATATAGCAAGTATCCATCCCTTCCAAAGGAAAAACCCACCTAAAACACTTTCACATACACCTGCTATGTCTCCTGCTTTCATCGAATCTCCAGCAATTTTTAATGCTGACATATTGACTAGAGCAATCTTAACAACATTGAGTCCTGCAGCAGTGATCATAGCCATAGATGCAGGCCGTAAACCGTTGAATGCACTATCTACTACTGGATTGTTCCTAAACTTATTCAGGAACTGAGCTACGACAAGAATAATTATGATCGATGGTGCAGCAAGGCCAAGAGTAGCGCAAAGCCCTCCGGAAACACCTGCAGTTTTAAACCCTGCAAAAGTCGCCATATTGATACCTATCGCACCCGGCGTCGATTCAGAAACAGCGATCATATCGGCAACGTCTGCCGCAGTAAACCATCCTGTTTTTTCTGCCATTTCATAGAGGAAAGGAAGCGTAGCAAGGCCTCCACCCAAAGCAAATAGTCCCGTTTTAAAGAATTCGAAGAAAAGTCTTAGGTAGATCATTTTTCTCCTCCTTCACTATTTGCCTTATTATCGCTGTTGTATTTATTATCTTTTTCGCTTTCTATTTTTTTCGATTTGAAAAATACAACACCTACGATACCTGCAGCTACGACCAGAACAGCCTTGGGAATCGAAAAGCCGAATTTGCCGGCGAACAAAGTGAGAAACAGTATACAAACATATAACACCAATGACTTTTTTTCTTTTATCGCACCTTTCCAAAGCTTCTGTACAGCCTGAAATATGAGCACACAAACACACACCCTTATTCCTGCAAAAGCGTGCTGTACTAAAGGATAAGTCGCAAAATTTTGAAGAAAGGCAGAAATAATGATTATGATGACGAATGGTACAGTGATGAATCCCATTGTAGCAGCAAGCGCTCCCGGCACACCGGCAAAATCATGCCCTATGAATGTAGAAACATTCATAGCAATGGGGCCGGGAGTACACTGTCCTACGGCATAATAATCCGTCAACTTCTCATCTTCGATCCAATGCCTGTTCTCAGTCAATTCACGTTGAAGAAGCGGAAGCATTGCATAGCCTCCTCCGAAATTGACTGCACCTATTTTCAAGAATGTCCAATATAGATCTAGTACCTTATTCATGTTTAATTATTCTATCAGTGTTAACCCTATACCCACAATCAATTGCTACATGGCTATATCTGTATATATGTATTATACTTTGTTATACTCTACCACAAATTTAAGAGTGCTTCTATAGATCAATGAACACTTCTTTTCCAAATCACAACCGACTACAAATTTTTCTCAATCTACAAGCTACATATTGATCATCAAAAAAACGTGATATTACCATCCACTACGCCTTTTAACAACTATTGAGATAAGCCTTGTTACAACGCCCAAAAATGATCCTACGAAGGCCGGCATGAGCACTGTAAAGATACCATGGAAATATCCGGGCTGAAATACATATCCATGAATGATTGCATTCCCGCCATTGCCCATACAGATATATATGATCGCAGTACAAAGCACAGAATAGAATGGGAAAAGATACAATGCAATTCCCTTCTCTTTTATAAGCAATGTAAAAATGAGACTTATTATCGGGATCAAAACTATATAAAAAAAAATGTGCCAAATGGGATCTTCACTTCCGAAATACCAATCCAGCAATTGAGCTGCTCCTACTGCCAGCATGCTTAAAAAATAAAGAATATAATTTCTCTTGTTCTCTTTATCGATCATTAGTAACTATCCCCTGTTAGTATTTCAAAATGGTTCCGGTTCGTCCTTATCAAACCATCCTTTTGCATTCTGGACAGTTCCGCAGACATCGCTGCACGTTCTACACATAAAAAATCTGCTAATTGCTGTCGATCGTAAGGTATGTCAAAAGATGCAGCTGCACGCTTTTCTGCTTCTGAGGACAAATAGGACATAAGTTTTTCTCTGGTAGTTCTTTTACTGATATGTGTGATCTTGTCATTTAAGGCAAGAACCTTACGAGCCATTACAGATGTAAGATTCCTTATGAGTTTATTATGATGATCACAGGAAGTATGACATGTAGTCAGCAAATGGCGCATATTCAGAAGCAGTACTTCAGCATTTTCTTCTGTTACGATACTTACATTAAGGACACTTCCGGGGGTCGCCGCATAGATCTCACCGAAAAAATCTCCGGTTTCACACTTGCTAAGGATGTTTCTGTGTCCCCAATAGTCTTCCTGTATAACAAGAAACTTTCCGGAAAGTACGATGCCCATCACATCGGTAGTATCCCCTGCTCTTAATATGAACTTCCCTTTTTCGCATTGTATAACTTTTCCCTCAACACAATCAAGCATT
>CAZTHD010000246.1:0-3137 GCA_964613315.1 uncultured Oscillospiraceae bacterium
CAGCTTGGGGGCGTGCAGGATGCTCTCATAGCAGCTTAGATTATTGGATGTCAACCAGAATCCCCACAGAAACTTGACACGACCCTTGTACATGATATAATTTGTTATCTGTATATCATTGTAATATACTGTCACTATCGTGTCACTTTTCCCCTTTAGGATGTATTTGTAAACCGAATACATTTTAAAGGGGATTTTGATATATGGAAATCATACGAGTAGAAAATTTATGCAAGACCTACGGTCAGGGAAACAATGAGGTAAAGGCTCTGGACAACGTATCCTTCTCTATAGAGAAGGGCGAATTTCTGGCCATCATAGGACCTTCAGGTTCAGGTAAATCGACGCTTCTGCACATTCTCGGAGGAGTTGACAAGCCCAGCTCAGGAAAGGTGTATATGAACGGTCAGGACGTCTATGCGCAAAGCGATGAAGAGCTTGCCGTGTTCAGAAGAAGACACGTGGGGCTCATCTACCAGTTCTATAACCTTATACCGGTCCTCAACGTGACGGAGAACATAACTCTTCCTGTGCTCATGGACGGAAGAAAAGTAAATGAGGAAAGGCTCGAGGAACTTCTCGACGTTTTAAAGCTGAAAGAAAGAAGGGACAATCTTCCCAACCAGCTTTCAGGCGGGCAGCAGCAGAGAGTGTCCATAGGAAGAGCCCTCATGAACGCCCCGGCGGTGGTCCTTGCCGATGAGCCCACAGGAAACCTCGACTCCAAAAACAGCCAGGAGATAGTAGAACTCCTCAAGATGTCCAACAGGAAATATGATCAGACTCTCATAGTCATAACCCATGATGAATCCATAGCTCTTCAGGCAGACAGGATCATAGCCATAGAGGACGGACGCATAGTAAAAGACGAACGTATCAGGAGGGGCTGATATGAAGAACATATTTCACGCTTTTACGAGAAGATGCCTTAAGGAAAACAAGACAAGGACTCTTGTTACTATTATAGGTATCGTTCTCTCCATGTCCCTCTTTACTGCGGTCATAGAGGGCGGCTACAGCGGCATCGCTTTCCTGCAGCGCAGCGAGGTGGCTCGCGGCGGAGCTTGGAACGGCTGTGTGATCGAGGCGAGCGAAGCGACAATAGAAGACTTTGCCTCACAAAAAGATGTGAAGGGTATCGGGACCTGGTCGGAAGTAGGCTGGGCAAAGATCGGATCCTTAAACAAATACAAACCGTACCTTCTCATAGAGTCCATGGGCGAGGGATTTACCGATATGGTAAGTGTCAACCTCACTGACGGGCGTATGCCGGAAAACGAAAATGAAATACTGCTTCCCGACCACCTCTACCGGAATGGAGACCTTTTCATTCCCAACGGTACTGAAATAGATCTTGAAGTCGGGAAGAGAACAGACCTCGAAGGAACAGTCCTTCCTCACAGCACGGGATATATGGAAGATGAGGAGACGCTGTCAGGTACTTTCGAAAAGACCTATACCGTCGTAGGTCATTACAGCAGATTTGCAAGCGAACTGGAAAGTTACGAAAGCCCCGGATATACAGCCCTGACTCTTGGAAAGGGAAACGGACAAACGGATCTTTTCTTTGAGATCAAAAGCCCTATAGCCTTCAACCGTTTCAAAGATGAGGTGGTCGAGAAGGGGATAATAAGCAGCCAGAAAGTCATACTGCATTACGATCTTCTGCACGCCTACGGTGTTGTGGGCAGCGCTGATATCGCCGGAGTCATAGTGGGATTTGCTGCCATTCTGATAATCCTGATCTTCTTCGGCTCGATATCTCTCATTTATAACTCCTTCTCGATCTCAGTCAGCGAGAGGACGAAACTTTACGGCATACTCAAATCCGTTGGCGCGACGAAGAAACAGATAAGAAGCACTGTGAACTACGAAGCGGCTCTTCTTGCCGCCATAGGTATACCCATCGGCCTTGTGGTCGGATGCGTTGGAATAGGCATAACTCTCTATGCTTTAAGGGATAACTTCAGCTATATGCTGGATGTGCCGTCCGACGTCAAGATGAAGCTGGTCCTGAATCCCATAGCGCTTCTTCTTGCAGCCGTCATATGTTTCATAACGACCATGGTGAGCGCCAACAGGCCGGCGGGCAGAGCCATAAGAATTTCCCCCATAGAATCCGTCCGCCAAAGCGAGGATGTAAATATCAAGGCGAGGGAAGTAAAAACTTCAAAGCTCACTCAGAAACTATTCGGATTTGAGGGGATGCTGGCTTCCAAGAACTTCAAGAGGAACAGACGGCGCTACCGTTCAGTGGTGCTTTCTCTCTTCATGAGCGTCGTGCTATTCATAAGCGCATCCTCATTCTGCTCATACCTCACTGCCGCAGTAGGTGACAGGACCGGATACAGTTTAAGAAGCCGTATGGACGTAGTCTATACCTACGTTGAGGCTGACGGAGCGGCAGTTTCTTCGGATGAAACGATGAAGCTTCTTTCATCGGTACCGGGAGTCAAAAGCGTTATGATGCTGTCTCAGGTATACGATTATGCGGGATTCCGCGAAGATACGCTGTCATCGGAAATGGATATGCCGGAGATCCAGCAGTATTTCGACGGATGGGTCAAGGTACCCGGTTACAAGACTATGGACACGCAGATATTCATCGTTGACGACAGGATGTTCGCAGATTACTGCAGCACTGCCGGAGTCAACGTTAAGGACTTTACGGATGAAAACGGACCGAAGGTTCTTTTCATCAATCAGAGATACTTCTACCTGGCCAAAAAGAATATCGACGTGTTCGACGAAAGCACTCTTCCCGTAAGCTGCAGCATAATAAGGGTAAAGGAGATAGAGGGATACCTTTTCAGGGGTTCCGAAGAAACGGAAGACGGCGGGATCGTCTACGTATACTATCCCCAGGAATATATGAACGATTTCTGGGACGGTAAAATAAACGAGCTCGACCCGGAAAAGGCGCTCAGACTGACCCCTGAAGAGGCTGTTACCTACATTGATGTGACCATAGGAGCCTTTGCCGGAGAAGACGCAGAAAGCCTCTTCGGGTCATCCGGATGCCTGATCCTTCCCTACAGCACCGCGGAAGCGGTCTTCGGAAGGGAGAAAGCAAAGGACTATACCTCAGCTAAGGAAATGTTTTTCCAGGTCGAGAATCATACGGCGGCCTTTGATGC
>CAZTHD010000247.1:0-3129 GCA_964613315.1 uncultured Oscillospiraceae bacterium
TGGTGACCGTCATCAACGTCTTCTCCTACGGCTTCATAATACTCATCTCCCTCATAGCTCTTGCCAACGTGTTCAATACCATATCGACGAACGTGATACTCAGGAGAAGGGAATTCGCCATGCTCAAGTCCGTGGGTATGGACAGCAAGGGTATGAACAAGATGATGAACTACGAGTGCATCATCTACGGAGTGAAGGGCCTGAGCCTTGGCATCCCTGTGTCGATACTGACTACTTTCCTTATCTTCCAGGTAGCCAAGGGAGCCGGAGACGAGATGAAATTCTTCATACCTTTCGGAAGCTTTGCGGTAGCAATAGGAAGCGTCTTCATAGTTGTATTTGCGACCATGCTTTTTGCCATGGACAAGATAAAGAAAGACAATCCCATAGACGCTCTGAAGAACGAAAATATTTAGGATACATTCCTACAAATCTAAAGGGTCTAAATTGTAAGAAGTTAACAATTTTGGATCCTTTTTGTATTAAGATTTGAGGAGATCATAAGGAAGGAATATAATGTAATCAGTTAAATGGCAGTTTGAGATATTTCGTATTTCTGCGTAAATCAGGAGAATCGTGTGAGAATCACGAGCGGTACCGCCACTGTGATCGGGTCTTGTGCCCGTAAGTCAGGTCGCCTGCTCAAGCTAAGAAATTGTAAGTGTTCTGCGAGTACAGGATCTGCAAGGATTTATTATGTGCTTCGGAACTACTGCTTCCGAAGCATTTTTATGATTTTATACCCGGCATACTGATCCTCAGACTGCAAACTTTTAGGTTTTTTCTTTAAAGAAAGGAGAAATGACAATGAAGCACGTTAAAAAGCTTCTGAGTTTCCTTCTGGCGCTAGTGTTGGTACTCGGATACGTACCGGCATCGGTGTTTGCAGGAGAGTTGGAAGCGAGTGTAGAAGAGATCGTTGTCAGCTTCGAACTCTACGACGAGAAGAGCGACCAGGTAGCGCTGCTCTTCGGGCCCCAGGCCGTGGAGATCCAGGAAGATGACAACGGTAAAAAGATAGCTGAAAGACTTCTCGGCGCAGAAAACGTCGGGATCACGGATTCCGGCTGGATGAACAGTTTCACCATAGGTGAGATCGAGTATTCCGCTGCAGCATTGGATATGCCCTATGGATCATGGCTCGTTTACAAGAACAACGCCAACGATACAGTAGGTCCGGCGGATTATGAACCGGAAGACGGAGACGTTTACAGATTCGTCCTCACGTCTTACGATCCCGTCACCTATGCTATGCCTGTCCTTGCAAACGACATGGACGCTCTTTACTGGGCAATGGCCAAGAACGGCGGAGATCTTGCAAGCGCATATCAGCTCGTACAGAGCGAGGCTCCGGCTCAGTCAGCCATAGATGCCATGGCTGTATCTCTCAGCAAAGCAGGAGAAAAGCATTATGTCATCATAGACCAGCGCACTATCTATGTCGACACAACGACAAATCCATTTACCTATACGGAAACACTCAGTGTAGATAAACTTACGGCGGAAGCCGGAGAGACTGTTATCGTTACTGTTAATACTCCTGAAGGGCTATCACTTGTCGAGGGCTATCCGAAGGCAAATGGAAGTTCCCTTACTAAAGTGAACGGTGCCACTTATACCTTTGAAATGCCGGATTCTCATGTATCTATCACTGCAGAGTTCGAAGCCGGAGACGTCACGAAGCTCCTCACTGCAGAGTTCTTCCTTGATGAGAACGGCAGCGTTCCCGTGGATATGGTCCCAGCATTCGACAAAGACGTCAACGAGTACAAAGTAGACGTCCTCGATCAGGACCTCGAAGACGATCTTTATTTCAGAGCGACTTTCCCGGAAGGCACCACTGCCCAGTGGCAGTACTATATGGAGTATTCCGGATACGGCTTCTACAGCGACGGACCTGAGATCGTCTCCGGTGAGATCTACGGCCACAGCCAGGCGAACATGCTCATGCCGGGTATGACTAACGGCTTCAAACAAAGAGTTGACGTTAAATCTGCAAGCGGACTTCTCAACCAGTATTTCTTCACGATGACTCTTTATCCCACTCTTGACAGCATCACTATAGACGGAGAAGAGCTGGATGAGTTCATGTATGACGAAACTGAGTACGAGATAGAAGTTCCGGCAGGAACAACGGAGATCACTATCAACGCGGTTCCCTACGACGAAGATACTTATTACGTATACATCAATGGCAGTGATGAAGATGCAGCCGGCACAGACGAGACTGTTGCAGTCGAAAACGGCCAAGTCATCTCTATCGTTGTTGACGATGACGAAGGTACTACTTTTGAATACAAACTGACAGTCAAGGTGGCAGAGGAAGTTCCGGTTCCCAAGCTCAGCAAACTCGAATTCAGAAACGGATCAGGAGCCACTACTTCTTTATTCGATCTGGAACCTGCATTCGATCCCGATACAAGAGAGTACACTCTGTACGTACCTGATTCCGTGACCTTTGCTTGGGGATTTGCTACCCTCGCTGAAGGCAGCGAAGGCGCTATATCGGGAACGTATACCAATACTTCCGGCACTTCTGTAACGAAGACCCTGACATCAGGCAATGCGACAGGCGTACAGTTCAACAACCTGGTCAAAGCAAGCGTCTTCGACGGTGGAAGTGATATCATCATCAAGATCGGCGAAGAAGCAGCATATACGGTCCACGTTGCCCGTAAGGCGACTCTTGGTACCGGCGCTGCAGGATTCTCCCTGAAAGTAAACGGCGAGAACGTCGCATTGACACCGACCTTTGCTCGCGCCACCTATGAGTATGATACAAATCAGGCTGCAGACGCAGTATTCACCGTATCTGCAAAGCCGACAGTTGCAAGCGCAACGCTTAAAATAGCAGGAAATGTGGTCGAGCCTGCCACTGCCACCGAGGTGACACCGGTATGGACAGATCACAGCTACGATCTCGTGATCGAAGTAAGCGGCGAAGGTGCAAAGAGCGGAGTGTACGTCATCCACGTTCACGAAATTCCTTCCAAGCTCGAGATCGTTGAGCCTCCTGCAAAACTTGTCTATCAGACAGGCGAAGAATTCGATCCTGCCGGCATCGTAGTCAAAGCTACTTATGCAAACGAAGATCAGGTGGTCGTTCCTCTTGAAGAACTCACATTCAGC
>CAZTHD010000248.1:0-3124 GCA_964613315.1 uncultured Oscillospiraceae bacterium
CATGTTGAAGTTGATTTGAACCGCCGTATGCCGAACGGCACGTACGGTGGTGTGAGAGGGGCTACAAGTTAGCCCCTACTCAATTTTATTTATACTCTTTGATTTTTAGTTCTTCTTACATATAGAAGCGCTCGTCTATTGCAAACGATACCAGCATAGCGAAGGATAATACGAGCATTATCGCATAGAGCACCATGTCGTTTTCACGGCTTGTCAGAGGAGATTCGGGCTCTTCCGGTTCGGGCTCGACCGGAGGTTCGCTGCCGTTGATGGTGAACTTTGCTCCAACGAAGTTTATCGTATAGTTTTCTCCTGCGCTGAGGCTTCCTATGAGGATATCGTATTCGCCCGGCTCTTCACCTTCTTCTCTTTCGAGTTTACCGGTGATAGTGTCTCCATCCAAAAGTCCTTCTACAGAATATGTGAGCTCGGGTTCGTCATCGCCTTCATCTTTTTCTGCAGCGTTGGCTGTTATGGTAAGAGTTGCAGGGCTGATCTCATATTCAACGTAAGCTGTCAGTGTGGCATCGGCTCCTGTGACATCTCCGGGAAGATAAACTGTAGCCGTATAGGAACCGGGGGTCGTGGGTGCATCAACAGTTGTAGAGTATGAGGTCGTGCCTCTTCCTGAGTACAGGACATCAAGTGTATTAACGTCTATGCCCGTTGCTTCTGCGAATGCCTCGGCGTTTGAGAAGGAAGCTTCTGCATCTTTTCCGTCTCCGTATACCGTTTTTTCGGGGGCGACGATGGAGAATGAGACATTGCGGTCCGGAAGATCGCATTCTTGTGCCGTGCATCTTGCCGTGACAGTGTCTCCTTCAGCGGAGTAGCTGAATTCATGACCGCCGCTGCTTGGTGAAGTGATCGTAATAGCATCTATTAAGACGATATATACGTCATAGCTATTGTAGTGGCGGATCGCGATATATCCTTCGCCTGAATATGCACTCAGATCGACAGTATACTGTTTCCATTGTTCATCCGTGAGTGTCCAGGTCGCGACTTCCGTGAAATCTGCAGGATCTGTATTGCTGTTTGTAGATACGAAAACCCCGATGGTATCATAATAGTAAGAAGGGTACATATAGGAGGTGTGGAAAGATATACTTCAACCAAGCTCCACCTTCGGTGAAACCAGATAGTTGTCTGTGCTTAGTGGTCCTACGCTGTTTATGAATGAGCCGCTTGCCATCGATCCTCCGCCGTTCTGGTCGTAATCCTCACCGTTCCAATCTTCAAAAAGTCCTTCGTACTGAGGATAAAAGTATTCAATATCCATGATCCAGAACCAGTCATGGCCGTCACCATCTGCATCGATCGTAGTCCAGCCGTCAAAGCCTTCATCGAAAGAATAGGTCGTGCTTGTGTAGGATTCAGCTTCAGCATGTACGACGGTGAATATGCCGAATGTAAGTACCAAAGTCAAAAGAATGCTGAAGAGCACATGTGATGAGTTTCTTATATTTTTCATAGCTTCACCTCTTCACAGCAAATAAGATATACCTTTCCATTTTATGTATCCATAATATCATGAGTTGCAAAAACTGGCAACAATATAAGTAGAGATCGATGTCTTTTTTTAGGATGATCAATAACGATCAATTTTTAACAACTTTATTGACGGTTCGATTATTAAAATGGTAAAATTACCTGTTAATGTAAATAATAAGGTAAATCTATATTTCTGGATTGGACAGGCGCAAACAGCTTCGAAGGGAAAGGAAAAAAGATGGGTAAACACAGCATTTTTATAAGAGTATTGGCGGCTGCATTATCAGTTATTCTTCTGCTTACTGCACTGCCGGCAAATGTCGTCTTCGCCTTAGATGATAATGGTGAAGATGCCATACAGGTGTCCTCATGGGATGATCTGTATGAAGCATGCCAAAATGCACCGGATAACGTGTCCACGACTATCGTGCTTTCTGATAATGTCACGCGGCCATCAAACTCTGATAATGACCGCATCGAGATCAATAACAAAAAAGTGATCATCCTTGATCTGAATGATAAGACCCTTCATGCAAACAGGACAGATGCCGGAAAGTACTATCATGTGCTGGACGTACACGAGGGCGGAAATCTCACAATACAGGATTCCGGCTTTAGTGGAACCATCAAAGGAGGATACGCGAATAACGGTGGCGGGATCTATATTTCCGAAGGAGCTGTATGCACGATCAATGGAGGCACGATCAGTAACAACTATGCAAAAGACAAGGGTGGCGGCGTCTATACGGAAGGCACCCTTATCATGACACAGGGTACGATCAGTCGCAACTGCACCTCTTCGGAAGACGGCGGCGGGATCTACTGCGCCAAAAGCGGTACGATCCAGCTCAAAAACGTTTTTTTCAGAGAGAATGAAGCGAATGAATATGGATCAGGCATAATGATCGTCCTTGGGAATGATGACTCTTATATTCGGAACTGCTATTTTGAAAAAAACGGATTCAATTATTTTGCGGCACGCGGCGGTGGCATATGCGTGGACGCCGACATTGTGGACAGGACACTGAATATAACAGATTCATTATTCGATAATAACTGGGGGACTTCGTTACGGCGGCGGGATCTATCTGAAAAAAGGTACGATCCAAATGACAGGAGGCAGGATCACAAGCAACGGAGTTACGGGAGCCGACGGTGATAACCTGTACGGTAGCGGAGTCTATGTTGATACGGACCAGACCAGGTTCTTTGCTGATTCAGTGAAGATTGACGCGAACCGTTTTACCATTGCCGGCAAAGGCGGTGGCATTTACAACAACAAAGGCGTAGTAGTCCTTACAAACTGTACGGTAACAGAGAATAAAGCCGGAGAAGAAGGCGGCGGCATCTATATGTCAAAAAACGCGGGGCGTCTGAATCTTACAGATACGGAGGTCACGAATAATTCTGCGGCAGTGGGCGGCGGAGTCTACTGCCAAGATAGAGGGCAGATCATAGAAGCTATGACCGTCGGAGGAGATACCGTCATTTCAGACAATATGGGTTCGGACGTTTACCTGCCGGGAGAAATGAGGATCAATTTGGGCCTTAACACTCCCCTTGGCAAGGACGCCAATATCGGCATTACTCATCCGGCAGGACAAGGCACGTTCACACAGGACTTCCAGAG
>CAZTHD010000249.1:0-3114 GCA_964613315.1 uncultured Oscillospiraceae bacterium
TTATTACGAGGCCGACGCCTTTGCCGCAGGCGACGCCAAGATCCGCACTTTTAGCTTCTCCGGGTCCGTTGACCGGGCAGCCCATGACCGCTACGGTCATGCTCTTCCCCGCTCTTTCAAGTCTCTCGCTGTAGGGCTCAAGATTAGCTTTCACATCAGCTGCTATGCTGGGAAGATCCACCTGTGTCCTTCCGCATGTGGGACATGAAACGAAGTTGATACCGCTTCGCCTAATGCCAATATCACTTAGTATCTTCTTTGCAAGTACTACTTCCTGTACGGGGTCTCCTGTCAACGATACCCTTATGGTATCCCCTATTCCTGCAAGGAGCAATGAGCCTATCCCAAGAGCTGATTTTCTTCTGGCGTCTTCCCCTATCCCTGCTTCTGTAAGTCCTACGTGAAGAGGAACGTCTGTGAGCTTTGATATTTTTGTGTATGCATCGTAGTTCATTTTTATATCCGAAGATTTGATAGATACTACCAGATCTTCAAAGCCGAAACTTTCTGCATATTTGATGGCATCAAGAGCAGATTCGACAAGTGCGTCTGAAGTCACACCGCCGTATTTTTCTATCAGTCTGTCTTCAACGCTTCCTGAATTGACGCCTATCCTGATAGGGATGCCGCAGGCTTTTGCTTTAGAGAGGACTGCTTCGACTCTGTCGGGAGACCCTATATTTCCGGGGTTGATCCTTACCTTATCTGCACCTCCATCCATTACCATCAGAGCAAGATCGGAGGAAAAATGTATGTCTGCAACCATAGGAAGCATGCACGACTTTTTGATCTCGCCGAAGGCTCTTGCTGCTTCTTTGTCAGGAATTGCAAGTCTTACGATCTGGCACCCGGCCTCTTGAAGAGCGTCGATCTGCTTCAGGGTTGCGAAAACGTCTCTGGTATCCGTATTAGTCATCGATTGTATGGATACAGGAGCTCCGCCGCCAATATATATGTTTCCTACTTTTACCTGTCTTGTCATCATTTTCACCTAAAACAGTCTTATGACGTCTTTGACTGCTATCAATACTATCAGAGCAAGCAGCAGGACCATTCCTACGCCGTTGATAATGTTTTCCGCTTTCTGTGATAGTCTGCCTCCGGATATGATCTTTATGATGGAAACGAATATCCTTCCTCCGTCAAGACCGGGAATTGGCAGCATATTCATAATGGATAAGTTTACAGATATGAGAGCTACCAGGTAAATGACGTAAATTATACCATAGGAAGCTGTGTCAGCGACTGTCGCAACTATACCTACTATACCGCTCACGTCATCCATGGAGCTCGTCCCGTTGAATATACCTCCAAGGAATGCGAATATCTCCTTTATCATAGAAAAGCAATCCTGCCAAGATATCTGGATTATCCTTCCGAAGCCCACTGCGCCGTTTGCGATAACCGAATATACGATAATAAAAAGTAAAAATCCGAATATGAAGTTTACTGCAGACCCTGCAATAAGAATGAGAAATTGTTTCCAATATGGTTGATTAACAAATGCTTTTGGATCTGTGTCGACAAAGTTTTCTATCTCTTCATCTGTCATATCCTCACCGAACTCTCCCTCAAGGGCGCAATATCCTCCTATTGGAATGAGTCTGAAAGAATACTTGGTTCCATTTACTTCTTTTTGTCCGAGCAATGGACCCATTCCAACGGCGAACTCATTTACTCTAACACCGAGCAGTTTTGCCACCAGACAATGTCCGCCCTCGTGAATTGTGATCAGGAAGAGAAAGCCTATTATACCTACGGCAATTCCTCCTATCTGTGTCCAGTTCATTATCTAATACCCCCAATATATTCAAGTACAGCATTTCTTGCTGTCTTTTCTACTTCAAAAATATCATCTACAGATGATATCTGTTTCCTTACGTGTTTATTCAGTGCTTCTTCAACGGCATCTCCTATCTGAACGAAAGAAATGCGGTCATTAAGAAAAGCTGCGACCGCTTCTTCATTAGCAGCGTTAAGTACGATAGTATACGATCCGCCTGCATCTATAGCCTTCATTGCAAGTCCAAGACACTTGAAGACTTCAGGATCGGGTTTCTCAAAATGCATAGCAGACAGTTTGAAAAGGTCGAGGCTCTCTCCTATATTGTCCAGCCTTCTTGGATAGCTTAAGGCATATCCGATGGGTATCCTCATATCAGGTCGGCCTATCTGTGCGATTATGGATCCGTCTTCGAATTCGATGGCGCTATGTATCGCACTTTCAGGATGTACCACCACTTCGATATCCTTTGCGGGGACGTCGAATAGCCTGCATGCTTCGATTATTTCAAGACCCTTGTTCATCATGGTCGCAGAATCTATGGTTATCTTTGCTCCCATGGACCAGTTCGGATGTTTGAGAGCCTGAGCTTTCGTAACAGACTTGAGCTGTTCCTTCGTATATCCCCTGAATGGACCGCCGGAAGCTGTAAGAAGTATCTTTTTCAGCCTGTTGCCTGCAGCACCCTGAAGACATTGGAATATGGCTGAATGCTCCGAATCTACCGGAAGAAAAGCAATGCCCTTTTCCTTTACCGCATTCATGATCAAATCTCCGCCTGCAACTAAAGTCTCCTTATTGGCGAAAGCGATATCTTTTCCTGCATTGATGGCTTCATAGGTCGGTTTTATACCCATCATTCCAAGGAGAGAATTCACTACCATACCAACACCTTCAAGTGAAGCTGCTGTGCAGATACCGTCAAGTCCGAATGAAAAGTCAATATTGGGAAATTCTTTTCCCAGCATTTCCATATCGCTTTTTTCAGCGCATACGGCAAAGGACGGAGTAAATTCCTTAAGCTGTTCTCTGAACAGAGAAATATTGTGACCGCAGGTCAGTGCCGTCACTTTGAATTCATCCTTATGCTTCCTTATTATGTCCAGAGTCTGGGTCCCGATAGAACCCGTTGATCCGAGTATGGAAAGATTTTTCATGGTCTCATAACCACCAAGATGTAATAATAAACAAAAGGAGCGGACAGAAGTACGCTGTCGAAACGGTCAAGTACACCGCCGTGGCCGGGAATAAGGTTGCTGTAATCTTTGTCAACGATGGTGATATAGATCTCACCCAGTCTTTCCTGCTCCTGTACCGGCAGAACAGGAATC
>CAZTHD010000250.1:0-3101 GCA_964613315.1 uncultured Oscillospiraceae bacterium
GATAAAAGGGTCGACGAGCTTCTTGAGATGGTCAGGCTCCCGTCCTCATACAAATACAAGTATCCGCAGAACATGAGCGGAGGAGAAAGGCAGAGATGCGCCATAGCAAGGGCCGTAGCCTGCCGTCCGAAGGTGCTCATATGCGACGAGCCCACCTCGGCTCTCGATGTGTCGACACAGTCGGATATAATGCTGCTCCTTAAAAGCCTGCAGGCGGAGATGGACCTTTCGCTTCTGTTCATCTCCCACGATCTGACCCTGGTAAGGCAGATAAGCGACAGCATAATAATCATGTTCAAAGGTGAAATGGCAGAGCAGGTCTCGGCCGAAGCCTTTGAAGAAAGCATACACCCCTATTCCAGACTTCTGTGGGAAGCATCCTTCACCCTTGATAACTACAATATGAAAAAGGATCTTTCGGCGGAGGAGGAAGAGGAGTACCAGGATTACGACGATTCCGTCCTGAAGGGATGCGCATATGCTCCCTATTGCAGGATGAGTAAGGATATATGCAGAAAAGAAAGGCCGGACTTAAGAGAGATAGGCAACGATGGTTCGCACAGAGCCGCCTGCTTTCTCGACGGCCGTGAAAGGAGACTTTGATGCTTAGATATGCAGTGTTTTCCGGAGAGGAAAGCGAAGCGGCGGAGCTCAGAAAAGTAAGGGAGGATATGAAGCCCGGAAGCAGGCTCATCAATATCTTCAAGGCAGAAGACGGGGAATCTTTAAGAAGGGCCCTGGTAAGGAGCGAATTCACGGACATAAGCGTTGAAAAAGACGAGGAGTCCGGTCTTTACCTTGCCTGCGCCAAGCGCCCGGGGACCGTGGATGAAAGAAAGCGGGCCATAGGCGCCAGGTGGGGAATGCAGGCTCCTTCCTACAATGTGGTGCACGTTCTCGAAAACGATCCCGCCAATCTCGGAGGCTGGAAAGCCATGATACTCGAGATACTGGGCGAGCCCGAAGGAAAGAAGCTTCTGGACATAGGTACCGGTACGGGCTTCCTCTCTATAATGGCAGCCGAGATGGGATATGAAACGACGGCGGTCGACTACACTTCCGAAATGCTCGGCTTTGCAAGGGAGAATGCAAAAAACAGAAACGTCCGTATCGATTTCCTGCAGGCTGACGGAGACCATCTTCCCTTCGATGACGGGACTTTTGACTTCGTGGTCAACTCCAGGGTGCTCTGGACCTGCGTGGATCCTGTCGCATCCATAAAGGAGTGGAAAAGGGTACTGAAAGACGGCGGTCTCATCGCGTCTTTCCACCGCATCAGCCTCGATACCCAGGGAGGCGGAGAAAACACGGCGCCTCTGAGCAACGGAACGCCCTCGGAATTTCTGAAGGCGTTCAGGGATGCAGGCCTTGAAGATGTATACACGAGGGATTTCGGACCGGAATTCGACCTCATAGCAGGTCCTCCCTGGCACGTGTTCGTGGGAAGAAAGGGAAGAGACTGATATGCTCCTCATAAACAAAAACCTCTTAAGGCTGGCAAAGGGGCTGTGGGGATGGATACTGTCCATAGCAGCCCTCAAGCTTGTGGTGCTCATAGGTCTTGCGAACTTCTCAAAGAGCATCTCCGCTTTCCTTAGCCAGCTCTTTTATCCCGAGTCGGCGGAAATGGACTTCAGAAGCGCGGTGCTTGCCGCTCTTGCCTATTCTCTGCTGGTCCTGGCAGGAAACGTTCTTGTGGGAGAGGCCGAGTTCCGCTGCACTTCAAAGGCAAGACTGGTCATAAGGGAAAAGCTTTACGACAAGATAATACAGCTCGATGTTTCGAATATAGGGGAGTTCGGCGTGGCGAACGCCACGGCATCCATAGTCGACGGAGTCGAATACATGCAGACCTATTACAGCAGATATCTGCCCGGCCTCATATATTACTTCACGGCGCCGGTCTACATGTTCTTCAAGGTGAAAAGGGCATCCTTCAGCGTGGCTCTTTTCCTCATGATAGTGTGCTTCCTCATACTGCCCCTGAACAATTTCTTCAGGACCAAGATCGAGCAGAAAAAGAGCGGTTACTGGAAGAGCCTCAGGGAGCTCTCCGCCTACTATCTCGAGAGCCTTCAGGGTATAAGCACATTGAAGCTCTTTGACAAGGACGAAGACAGGACGGAAAAACTCAAGGAGAGAGCGGATGATTTCAATTACAGGATAATGGATGTCATGAAGCTCAATTTCGGAGCCACTCTCATGACCAATGCCATCATGTACATCTCCATTTTCATAGCGACCGTCATGCTTTCGAAGGAAGCTCTGTCGGGACAGGTCATGATGAGACAGGCTTTCATGATACTCATGCTTTCCTACGGATTCTATTCATCGGTCAGGATGCTCATGGACGCCACCCACAATGCTCTCAACGGGATAGCGGCGGCCCAGAATATAGAGGATGTTCTGAAGATAGATACGTCCAAGCCTTCCGTGGAATGGGAGCATATAACGGGCTGCGATGACGGCATATATTTTGAAAACGTTTCCTTCAATTATCCTGGCAGAGAGACGGTCCTTAAAGACATTTCCCTCTCCGTCCCCAAAGGCAGAGTTACTGCCCTGGTGGGGAAGAGCGGATGCGGAAAGAGCACCGTGGCCAACCATCTCATGAGGTTCCTGGATTCCGTTTCTGGAAGAGTCATCCTGGACGGCTTTGACATGAGGAGCTATGCTCCGGATGAGGTGAGAAAAAGGGTGGTCGCAGTCCCTCAGTCCATATATATCTTCAGCGGCAGCCTGAGGGACAACCTTAAGGTCGCAAGGGAGGATGCAACGGAAGAGGAGATGATGGATGCCCTTGACAGGGTCAGGCTGAAGTCCTGGGTACTTGAACAGCCACTGGGCCTCGATACGGATCTCGGAGACGCCGGGGGCAAGCTTTCCGGCGGACAGAGACAGAAGATAGGCATCGCAAGGGCGCTGCTTTCCAATGCGGAATACATTATATTCGACGAAGCCACATCCAGCGTGGACATAAGCAGCGAGAAGGAGATATGGGACTGCATAGCTGCCCTTTCCGAGACTAAGACTCTCATAATCATCTCCCACAGACTGTCCACCATCAGATGGGCGGACAACATCGACGTGATGGAAAACGG
>CAZTHD010000251.1:0-3100 GCA_964613315.1 uncultured Oscillospiraceae bacterium
GATACTGGCTCTTTGCCTTGTCTTTTGCGCTATGCCGGCAGCGGCTTTTGCCGAAGCTTCGGCAGGCTCCGGCGCAGAGGCGATACAGGCCCCTTCGGAACGCGATCTTGAGCTTCAGCTTGGCAGCTTCAAAAAGCTCAGCGATGAAGACAGGGCGAGGATAGCGGCAGGGCTTTACAGGACTGAAAGGCCTCAGCTCATAGCGCATACCGAAGACACCGGAGATCCTTTGCTCTTCGACGACATCGATGAGTCGGTCGATTATCTCAGGTCCCAGCTGGCACTTCGTTCAGATGCCGTAAGGATAGGCTATTACGTAGGAAATCTGACCCAGGAACTTTTGGAATCCATATTCAATTACACCGTTGAGAAGGTATTTGAGCATACCGGGGTCGGGAACCAGGGCGATTATCTGCTTTACCATGCCTATTCATACGGAGCCAAGAATATAAATTACGACCCCGGACAGGGAACCTTGTATCTGACTTACACCTTCACTTTCTATACCGATGCCCAGCAGGAAAGTGCAGTTGCTGCAGAAGTTGCTTCCGTCTTGGAAAATCTGGACCTGGAGGGAAAGAATGAATACGAGAAGTTCTATGCGATATATGAATATATAACTCACAACATCGTCTATGATTTCGATCATCTTGGCAATACGGAATATCTCCTTCAGTTCACGGCTTACGCAGCTATCATCAACAAGACGGCCGTATGCCAGGGATATGCGAATCTCCTCTACCGCATGCTCCTTGAAGCGGGGTTAGACTGCAGGATCATATCCGGAGAAGGCAACGGCGGCGGACATGCATGGAACATAGTCAGGCTTGGAGATCTTTATTACAACGTAGATTCAACCTGGGATGCGTCGGGTATCGACGTTTACGACTGGTATGGAAACTTCCTTTACAAGGAGTATCCCATGACCTATATGCTTCGCTGCAATGCGAATTTTCCCGATCATATCAGAGACGCGCGCTTTGAGACCGATGAGTTCAATGCAGCATATCCCATGAGCGATAAGGACTTCGATCCGGACGAACTTCCGCCAGATACCGGCGGAACAGACATAAAGATAAATGACTTAACAGGCGGATCAGCGTCTGTGACGGTAGAAGATGATACTGTAACTGTCGTGAGCAGCGTTCCTCTTAAGATAGGGTACCTTATGGAGGACGGTACTATAGCGGCGATAGTTCCGGAGGCCGTAGACGGCAGGGCGGATACCTATACGTTCACTGTCGAAGATCCCTCTGCTGCGGAAATCGTGCTGGTGGTCGCAGGCGACGTGGACCTTTCCGGAGAATTCGATTTCTTCGACGTCGTGACAGCTAAAGCAATGGATCTTTATCCTGAAAACGGTATTACAGTGCTTCAGGCTTTTGCAGGCGACGTGGATGGCGATGACGAGTTCGGCTTCTTTGACGTCATACTCATCAAGGCTGCAGATCTTGGAAAATCACCTTTTGAGTGGTGATCTCTATCAAACCCCGCAGAGTGCCATGCCCATAGGAGCTTTTGCACCGCGTGTGAACAGAGTCTTCATAATTAAAATAGGTCAGTGGTTTCGCCGCAGGGCAGCAAGCCGCTGACCTTTTTGTTTTTTCGATTTTCTTTGACATTTAATAGAAATATTGTGTTGTGTCTCATAAATATTAGTGATATTATTGTCTGTAATAAACAAAAGTAGGTTATAATAGTTATAACTATAATGCTGGATCAAAGCGGCTTATCTGTGATCTTTCCGCTTTATCCAAAGGAGGTTTTTATGAAGAGCAGAAAAAGAATAATAAGTATGCTTCTTGTTGTGATGATGCTCATTGCGGTTCTTCCTGCGGCAGTTTTCGCCAAGGAGACTAAATACGCCGAAAACAAGAGCATTCAACATGTGGAAAGGGTAAAGTGGAACACGAGCTTTAACGGATTCGCTTCAAAGCTCAATTTTGACTTCCCTCAGGCTGAAGGAGATACTTATACTCTCAGCGGGATCCCTGAAAACGTAGAAGTCTACGTTGGCACTGAGCTTGCAACAGTTGTCGATGGTTCTGTTGAAGTGCCTGCAGGAAGCACGGTGATCGTTGGCCCTGCAGCAGAGTATCAGATCAATTCCTTCAAAGTTGTTACAGAGGCCGGAGATCTCGGTGATCCTCAGGTCGTATTCTATGCGGCAGACGTATGGGAAGACGGTTCGGGATATCAGATGCTTCTTGATGCTGATGCTAATACCTACGGCACTGTCATCCCCGAAACAGGTGGTTTTACAAGTGGAGGAGATGCATCTGAAGAAGACTATGCCGAGTTTGAATACAAGATCCCGGAAAATGCAGATGGAAGCCTTACAACAACAAACGTTATCATCGATGATACCGTAGCACTTAAGATCCCTGCAGGAATTTACGACTGGGTCATCACCAATCCGACTCCGGATGACAGAGTGTATATCGCTTCATCAAACGGAAACGTTCCCGGACGTTATGATGATTTTGAATTCAAAGCCGGCTACACCTATGAGTTCAGCGTGACCCTCGGCGGAAGCTATGACATGGTCACCCTGAACGAGATCGTGCCCGGCGAGATCGAGACTAGTTTTGTTGGCGGAGCTTACTATTTCGTTATGCCTGAAGCAGATGCAGAAGTCATCTGTGAAGTAGGTCCGAAAGTATATTATTCATTCTTTGACTTTGAAGATGAAGATGCTTATGCGGATTGGGGTGTTATTGATCAGGATCAAGACGGATACGGTTGGTCCCCATATGATTTCAGTGGATATTCCTCATATTACATTTCCGAGTCACACGTAATGATATCTTTTTCTGATTCGGAATCCGAATCCGGAGGCAGTTCTGATGACTGGCTCCTGACCGGAGATATCAAAGTTCCTGAGACCGATCCAAAGCTCAGTTTCTGGATCATGGGAATGGATCCTAGTGCAGCTGCCGAAAAGATGAGCGTATATATTGCTGCATCTGATGAAGAGATCGAAGAACTTGCGGATATGACTAAGCTCGGAGACTTCATTTCCAGCAACAATTGGGAACAGCATTACATAGACCTTTCCGATTATGCAGGAAAGACAGTATTCTTCGCTTTCCGTCATTAT
>CAZTHD010000252.1:0-3084 GCA_964613315.1 uncultured Oscillospiraceae bacterium
GACCGGTAATTAGGAGCATGGAAGCATCGTTCCTGTTTATATATACGTCATTTGATATATATTTTCCGTCTTCTATGGTATTTTCAATTACAGGATGACGACCTTTTTTGATGATGATCTCGTCCCCGTCGTCGATCACAGGTTTTACGTATCCAAGCTTTGCGGATTTTTCTGCAAAACTGCAAAGAGCATCCGTCGATGCAATGGCGATGGAAGTCTTTTGAATGACTGGAGCCAAAGCCTTGACTTTGTCTCTCAGTTCATTGAAGAGCCTGTATTCAAGATCGTTTATCTTGCTTTGAGCATTCAAAACAACGCTCTCAACTTCTTTAAGTTCGGGGGTTATATATCTCTCGCCGTTGACGAGTGTCTGTTTTCTTATGTAATTATCGGGTATGTCTCCCTTGTATCCTTTGGATATCTCGATGTAATAGCCGAAGACTTTGTTGAAGCCGACCTTTATCTGTTTGATGCCGGTCCTTTCTCTTTCGCTGTTTTCAAGTCCCGCTATCCAGAGCCTGCCGTCTTTTGCTGATTCATATATACCGTCAAGCTCTTCGGAATATCCTTTTTTGATAAGCCCGCCTTCCCTGACTATATACGGAGGATCTTCGACTATGGCTCTTTCTATCTCGTCGCACATATCAGACATAGGATCGATGGCGTCGTTGAGTTCTGAAAGGAGCTCGTCATCAAGGGATTCAAGGCAGTCCTTTATGTCGGGAATGACGGATAAAGATATCTTCAAAGCAATTAGATCTCTGGCGTTTGCTGTGCCTAAAGATATCCTTGCAAGTATCCTTTCAAGGTCATAAACGGCCCTCAGAGACTCTTTCAAGTTGTTTCTGATAAGAATATTGTCTACCAGTTCTTCGACGGCATTCAGGCGTTTTTGAATGGCAGCCTTTTCGATGAGAGGCTCTCTGAGCCAGGATTTGAGCTTTCTTGAACCCATTGCAGATCCGCAGGCATCCAGTATGCCGAAAAGAGAACCTTGTGCTCTTTTATCGAACATGCTCTCAGTGATCTCAAGGTTTCTGATGGTCGCCCTGTCTAGGAGCATGCATCCGCCCACGTCTTTTATCTGCAGTTCTGACAGATGCTCAACGTCCTGTTTTTGAGTTTCCTTAAGATATGCAAGAAGAGCTCCTACGCTGTAAAAAAGAAGAGGAACGTCTTCTTCAGCAAGGCCTATGCTCTTTATATTCTGTGTCTTGAAATGATCCTTTATAGCCTTTGTGCAGGCGTTTATACCGAAGAGCCTTTCTCCTCCTTTAGAGATGAATATCCCGGATTCTTCAGCAAAGCTCCAAAGATTCGGTGCTTCATCGTTATTGCAGTTTGATATGATCTCTTTCGGCTGTATCCTTGTAAGCTCTTCAAGAAGGACCGAGTAAGTATCGTCAGATCTGAACTGCAGTGCGCAGAATTCACCTGTGGATATATCAGTATATGAAAGTCCCGTCTCTTTTCCGTCGATATATACGGATGCGAGATAGTTGTTATCTTTTTCGGAAAGCATGGAAGCCTGAACGACGGTACCGGGAGTTATGACTCTTATGACTTCTCTTTCGACTATCCCTTTTGAAAGAGCGGGATCGGTCATCTGCTCGGCAATGGCTACTTTATATCCGTGCTCCACCATCTTTGCAATATAGTTTTCAACGGCGTGATAAGGAACTCCGCACATGGGAGCTTTCTGGTCTTTGCCGCAGGCTTTCTTAGTCAGAACAAGTTCGAGTACTTTGGACGCTGTTACTGCATCATCGAAAAACATCTCGTAAAAATCTCCGAGACGGTAAAAAAGTATGCAGTCCTGATACTGTTTCTTTACAGCCAGGTATTGTTCCATCATAGGCGTATAGCCCATCTATTCCTCCTTGTGAGCAGCTTCTATCACTGCTTCTATATCTATTTCTTCAGATACTGCAGTATCTGTATCTTTTCTTAAAAGTATCAAAAATTCAAGGTTTCCCTTAGCTCCTTTTATGGGCGAATAGTCCAGCTTCAAAGGCTTGAAACCGGCGTTCTGGGCGTAGGAAATGACCTTTTCGATAACTTCTTTGTGTACCTTAATATCTTTGATTATACCGTGTTTTCCGACCTGCTCTCTTCCTGCTTCGAACTGCGGTTTGATAAGGCAGACCATATATGCTCCGTCTTTAAGGAGCATTGCAGCAGGAGGAAGTATGAGATTCAAAGATATGAAGGATACGTCCGTACATGCAAAGTCGTAAGGTCCTTTGAAGTCTTCCTCTTTTGCATATCTGAAGTTATATTGTTCCTTCACGTCGACTCTTTCGTCTATGCGAAGTTTGTAATCCAGCTGGTTTGTACCGACGTCTACGGCGCAGACCGATGCCGCTCCCCTTTGCAGCATGCAGTCTGTAAAACCACCGGTAGAAGAGCCTATATCGATACACGAAAGACCGTAAACGTCTATGCCGAAAACGTCGATAGCCTTCTCCAGTTTATATCCTCCCCTGCTGACGTAGGGACAGCTGTCGCCTCTTACTTCTACGGGAGCTTCGGGATCTATCATATTGCCGGCTTTATCAGATATCTGTCCGTTCACGTAAACAAGACCTGCCATGATGGCTGCTTTAGCCTTTTCTCTGGTAGGGAAATATCCGTTATCGACTAAATATACGTCAAGCCTTGTTTTCAATGAATTCCTCTGCTTTCCTTGCTATGGAAACGGCATCGAGGCCGTATTTCTTCTTTAGTTGATCTACTGAACCGTGTTCTATGAACTTATCCGGCCAGCCGATATTCAGGACTTTAGCGTAAGACTTGTTCTCTGCTGCTATTGCTGAGATCTCTTCGCCGAATCCTCCTATGAGACAGCCGTCTTCAATGGTGATGATCTGTTTGTACTGTCTGAGCATCCCGGTAATGAACTCTCTGTTTATGGGCTTGAGTACTTCGAGATTGCAGACTGCTACAGTAGTATTGCTAAGCATCTCGGCAGCTTCGCAGCTTTCTTTCACAAAGGCTCCGTCTGAAATGATGAGAGTCTCGAATCCTTCTTTATGAAGCGCCACTCCAGGTACGTAATTACTATTAATGCTTTCAGACTCGGGA
>CAZTHD010000253.1:0-3074 GCA_964613315.1 uncultured Oscillospiraceae bacterium
AGAGCCCTTATAGGGCTAAATGCAAACCACCACTTGAAGTGGTGGTTGATGACTAATTTTAGTATTGGCAAATTTCAACATTGGATTTTATACCGTACCTGGCTGCGGAATCTAATCCATACGGCTAAAGTCACATGCTTCCCATTTTTGCGATCCAACTGTGAGACACGACATGTCACAATATTGATAACAGGGTGTTTGCTCACTTTGTGTCCTGTTATTTCAGTATACAGCAGGATATGCTTGAGCCGAAAAGGAGGTCATCGAATCATGGATCTTGTCAAAACCGGAAGATTTCTTCAAGAGCTTCGAAAAGAAAAAGGGCTCACGCAGGAACAGCTTGCTGAACAGATGGGTGTTGCCCGCAGGACGGTTTCCCGCTGGGAGACCGGCAGCAATATGCCTGATATGGATATTCTTATCGATTTGTCAGATCTTTATGAGGTCGACCTCCGTGAGATCTTAAGCGGAGAAAGGAAAAGTGAGCATATGGATCAGGAATTAAAAGAGACCGTACTTCAGGTCGCGGATTACAGTAATGAAGAAAAAGCAAGGATCATGCGCAGGATGCACTGGCTGTTCATTGCAGGGCTTGTTGGGTTTGTCGTATTTTTAGTGATCACATTGCTTGGTCTGGACTCGACTGCCCCTTATGAGGGTATCGGGAGTTTCGGACTTGGCATCGCATTTGGCATGGTCATTCTCGGAGCTATCTATACCAGCCGTAGCATCGTAAAGATCAGGGAGCTTAAACTCCGTCTTCTGGACAAAGTTAAGGAGGGTGTGAGATGAACATCATGATCGTTATCGGTATAGTCCTTGGCGCCGGGACAGGTGTTGTTGATCGTTATTTTTACAGATTACCTGATTGGCTGGCGATAGTAATGTATACGATCGCGGTGGTCATGATCATCGCGGGAATGATAATAAGCAAAAGGAAAAAGAATTAAAGGAGTAGAAAATGAAAGCAATCGTTACTTACGAAACTCAGCACGGAAGTGCAAAGAGGCTGGCGCAGACTATTGCGTCTAAACTCGAGTGTCTTGCAATAAACGTCGACACGCCTTTTCAGGCGGAGGACGAGACCCAGTACGATACATTGATACTGGTCTTCGGATTCAGGGGTCCATATACGGCGCAGCTTACTAAACTCTTTTTATCGAGGATGCAAGGAAAGCTGCAGTACAAGAACCTCATAGTGGTAGGCGAAGGTCTCTTCAGTGAGATGGAATTTCCTGTGGTGGCTGAGGGCATAAAAGAAATGGCAAAGCCCTATCACTTCGAGAAGTATTTCATGAAGGGACAGCTTAGAGTCGCGACACTAACGCCGGAAGAGCAGGCACTCCTGGGTAAATTCTCCGAGCTTACCGGCATGAAGATCACCGACATGGGAGAGTTCGATCCTAAGGAAGCGGAGAGGATAGCAGAAGATATAGCAGCTCTCGATTTAGAAACACCGGAAGATCCAAATGCGTCGCAGACAAGGTGGATCTGCACGGTGTGCGGATACGTGCATACGGGGGATGAGCCACCTGAGCAGTGCCCTGTATGTAAACAGCCTAAGGAAGTCTTCAAGAAGATGTAGCAAAGAAAAGAACGAAAGGAGCTTATCATGAAACTGGCTATAATTTTTGATTCCGTAACGGGTAACACAAAAAAAGCGGCAGAATGGATCGCACAAGGAATGGAAAGCGCCGGAGCTGAGGCTAAGATATTCTCTCTTGAAGAGATTGATAAAGAATACATTGCTGAAACGAAAGGCGTAGTGATAGGATGTCCGTCATATGCTGCATCGATGACTCCTAAAATGAGAGAATGGCTCATGGGTGCAGGAAAGCTTGGCATGGCAGGTAAGCTTGGTGGAGCTTTCTCCACAGTGCAGTATACCCACGGCGGCGGAGAACTCGTGATACAGTCTATCCTTACTATCGAGATGTGCATGGGTATGCTTTGCTATTCGGGCGGTAGTTCTAAAGGCGCTCCTGTCATCCATATCGGACCTATAGGGGTTAACGACAATGTAGAGAAGCATAACGGACTTGAACACTATTTGGATTATTTCAAAGTATACGGCAAACGTTTTGCAGAGAAAGCAATTGAACTGTTTGAAAGATAAATTAAGACCATCGTGGCTACGACAGAAATAACAAGAAGGATATATGATGCGGTCAGGAGCATACCCAAAGGAAAGGTTGCTACTTACAAGCAGATAGCAGTGCTTGCCGGTGATCCGAAAATGTGTAGGGCTGTCGGCAATGCGCTGCATAAAAATCCCGATCATGATAGTATCCCCTGTCACAGAGTAGTGAATGCGAAAGGTGAGCTTTCTGAAGCCTTTGCCTTTGGCGGCAAAGAAGGTCAGAAGAGATTCTTGCAAGGCGATGGGGTTGAAGTCGTAAACGATAGAGTAAATCTTTCTAAATATGGTATTTAGTGAAGAAAGATTAGCTTTTTGAAACAAGGTGAAAGCATTAAATCATTATGTCAGTACAAGATTCAGAAAAAATGAATAGCAATACAGTCTCGGCGGATACACTTGAACTTGCGTCGCAATATTTGCGTGAGCATTATTCCATACCTGAAGAAGTATTCAAGCCTCTTAAGACTAGCAGGCGTATGGAGTATCTACCTTCGGCTGCATATTCCAAAGAAGAGTCATTAGTTGACGATGCTATTCGGAGTGCTGAGAAGCTGCTTCGTGAGAAGAAAACAAGGTTTGTCGATACGCTTCTTAAGATGATCGATGCATCCGGTATGACTGATGCTCAGGTATATAACAAGGCGAGACTTAACAGAGCTCATTTCAACAAGATCAAGAACAAAGATGAATATCCTGTTACAAAGACTACTGCAGTAGCACTGGGATTGGCTCTGGGACTGAGTCGAAGTGAGATGGAAACATTCTTGAAATCGGCAGGGTATGCACTTTCTGATTACAATAAATTCGACGTGCTCATTTCTTTTTGTATCGACAAGCACATATACAATATAGACGACGTTAATGATATCCTCGATCACTTTCGCGGTGGAGGCCATGCAGCGGTCATACCAGAAGTCGAAGGTGGAGCGGAAGT
>CAZTHD010000254.1:0-3066 GCA_964613315.1 uncultured Oscillospiraceae bacterium
TCGGCATGCTTTTTGCTCATGGCTCTTCTTACAAGGTCTGCCCTTCCGTAGGAATAGCCTCCGAGCTTTCTGACTATGTCCATGACCTGCTCCTGATAAACGATGCAGCCGTAGGTCGTGGATAATATGGGTTCAAGCTCAGGCGTCAGGTATTTTATGTTCTCGGGATTCTTCTTGCATGACACGTATTTAGGAATAGAATCCATGGGACCGGGTCTGTAGAGGGATATACCTGCGACCAGGTCTTCGAGGCAGTCCGGCTGAAGATCCTTCATGAAGGAAGTCATACCTCCGGATTCAAGCTGGAAGACTCCCACCGTATTTCCTGTAGCTATTAATTTATATACCTCGGGGTCTGAAAAGTCTATGGCATTGAGGTCTATATCAAGACCAGTATCAGCCTTTATCATCTCGGTACAGTCTCTCATGGCCGTCAGGTTCCTAAGACCAAGGAAGTCCATCTTGAGAAGTCCAAGGTGCTCTATCTCAGTCATCGTATACTGGGTGGCAAGACCCGTATCGGAATTAACGAGGGGCACGAATACGTCTACGGGCTGAGGCGCTATGACGACGCCGGCAGCATGGGTGGAAACGTGCCTTGCAAGGCCTTCAAGTACCTTTGCCGTATCTACTACGGCCTTTACCTGAGGATCCGTATCATAGGCGTTTTTGAAGTCAGGTGACTTTTCGAGGGCCTTTTCAAGAGTTATACCGAGATCGTCGGGTATCATCTTAGTAAGCTCAAGGCTTCTTTGGAAGGGCACTTCCATGACCTTTGCTACGTCTTTTACCACAGCCTTTGCTTTCAAGGTTCCGAAGGTCGATATCTGGGATACGTTGTCGACGCCGTAGCGCTGCTTTACGTAATCGATTATCTCGCCTCTTCTCTCGATGCAGAAGTCCATATCTATATCAGGCATCGATACACGCTCGATATTGAGGAATCTTTCGAAGATCAGCTGGAAGTGTATGGGGTCTATATCCGTTATCTCCATGCAGTAGGCAACGACGGATCCTGCGGCAGATCCTCTTCCCGGGCCTACCATGATGCCGTGGCCTTTTGCAAAGTTGACGTAGTCCCATACTATGAGGAAGTAGCCCACATAACCCATCTTTTCGATGGTGGACACTTCGTATTCCATCCTGTCTTTTAGCTCTTGGGAAACCGTGGGAGCGTAGTCGGTCATATTTTCAAGGACCTTTCCCGTAGGCAGAGGCCTCTTTGCCGATGAATTGTGCTCGGTAGTGCCGTATCTATGTTCAAGTCCCGTCCAGCAGAGATATTCGAAATACTGGTTCTCGGTTTCGAATATATCAGGGATCTGGAATACAGGGATGTGATATTAGTTGAATTTGAAATCGAAGCTGCACTTGTCTACGATCTCCTGGGTGTTGTCGATGGCTTCCGGAACGTCCTTGAATATCTCCCTCATCTCATCTTCTGATTTGAGGTAGAACTGGTCGTTTGGGAAGCGCATCCTGTCCGTATCGGAAAGATTGCTCTTGGTCCCTATGCAGAGGAGCACGTCGTGGGCGTTGCTGTCTTCACGGTATATGTAGTGGACGTCGTTCGTAGCCACCATCTTGATGCCGAGATCTGCGGAAAGCTTGCGAAGTCCCCTGTTGACCACTATCTCTTCATCGAGACCCTGGTCCTGAAGCTCCAGATAATAGTCGTCTCCGAAGAGGTCTCTGAACCATTTAGCTTCTTCTTTTGCCCCTTCGTAGTCTCCCACGTTCAAAAGATGCTGCACTTTTCCTGCAAGGCAGGCGGAAAGGCAGACGAGGCCTTCGTGGAACTGGGATAAAAGCTCGTGGTCTATGCGGGGCTTGTAATAGAAGCCTTCCTTGTATGCGAGGGACACAAGGTGTATGAGGTTCCTGTATCCCTTTTCATTCTTTGCAAGGAGTATCAGGTGATTGTGCTCCCTGTCAACGGAACCGTCTTTGTCGAAACGGGTCCTTGCAGCCATATATACTTCGCAGCCTATGATGGGCTTTATGCCAAGTTTTTTTGCCTGCTCGTAGAACTTGACAGCGCCGTACATGACTCCGTGGTCGGTTATTGCCATGGCCGTCTGCCCGAGTTCCTTTGCACGGGAAAGCAGCTTGTCTATGCGGCAAGCTCCGTCGAGGAGGCTGTATTCAGTATGTACGTGTAAATGTGTAAATGCCATTTATGTATTGCGTCTTTAATTGTGCAAATTTGATTGCCAGGACCCTTGGCAGAAGCGCTTCGTCATTTCATTTGCCTTGCGAATCGCTCGCGGGGTCTTGCGTTCGCACAGCTGACACGAGCTGTGCTCTGCAGCAAGAACCAGCCGCTTGCTCTTCGGGCAAATATCATTCCTCGCGAGTTCTGCTACGGGCTGGCAAGCCAAATTTGCACATCAATTATCACTGTAATTTATCGAATGCTGAAAGCAGTTCTTTCAGTTTTGCCAGGGTCTCTTCGACCCCGCCCTCTTTATCGCTTTCGATATTGAGCGGCATCACCGGATCATGGAGGCTCTTTCTTAAAAGGAACCATCCACCGGGAACGCTAACCCTTACGCCCTCGTAGTTAGGAGTTACGAGGCTCCATCCGGGAACTGTGGGAGCTTTTGCTTCTACAAAGTCCAGGACTTCCTGGGCATATGAGGAGAAATCCTCAGCAAGGACCTTGAAGCGCACTTCTCTTGCCTCAAGGGGATCCTTAAGACCTGCTATCAGATCCTCTATATGTTTTCCTTCCTTTTTGAGAAGGGCAGCTTCGATGATTATCTTTGTCGCAAGATATGCCCCGTCGTCTAAGAAGAAATTTTCAGCCATGGCGGCGTGCCCCGAAGTCTCTATGGCAAGCCGGCAGTCTATGCCTTCCCTATTCAGCTGCTGTCCTTTGTTTATGACGTTTCTATAACCTCTTTGATATCTGAAATGTCTGCAGCCTAAGTCTTTCTCTATGAAATCCGTAAGCTGGGTGCTTGTTATGCTGTCTGTCACTATGGTCGTTCCGGGATGTCCCTTTGACGCGATATATGCAGCAAGGCCTACTATGCGGTTCCTGGCTATCTCTTTTCCGTCGCT
>CAZTHD010000255.1:0-3055 GCA_964613315.1 uncultured Oscillospiraceae bacterium
CTTGACCATCAGGTTACCTAGGTGAGGTTTCCCCGGATTATCCAGCTTATATATGGCTGCTATATCTTCTCCCGAAAACTCGAAGCCGTACTGATCTTTAAGAAAGGATATCCTGGCCTTGAGCTTTGTGAACCTCAGCGAATGACCCTTGCTGACAAGCGCATTTATGGATTTCCCGTCCGGATCGTAGCCGTAACCAAGTATGTGATATTTGCCTTTTTCATCCCTTGCGGAGAATTCAGCTCCTGTGATGAAGCGGGCCGGAGATCCGGGTCTTTGGAGCGCCAGGACCTCTTTGCATCCCTTCACCGCATCGTGATCCGTGATAGAGAAAAGAACAATGCCTTCTTCCATAACGCGGGAATAGATCTCCGAAGGCGTGTCCGTGCCGTCAGAGACCGTAGTATGCATATGAAGGTCTATTATCCCTAATGGATTGAAATACTTGTCCATTTCAAGCTATATATTCTTCTTTATCCTCAATATATTCTTTCCGTCTTTGTATTCATAGGTAACGTCATCCATGGTCTTTTTGACCATGAAGATACCAAGACCTCCCACAGGTCTGTCTTCGGCCTTGAGGGTGACGTCCGGATCTTCTTTTGCGAGAGGATCGTAGGGCATGCCCTGATCTATGAAGGTGATCGTTACAGTAACGGGATCGGGGGATACTTCAACTCTTACAGTTGCCCTGCCCTTGTCGGGGGCATAGGCATAGCTTGCTATATTTATGAATATCTCCTCGGCAGCCACCTCTATCTGCATCTTAGCCTTAGGCGGGCAGTCGACTGCGTCGAGATGCTTATCGATGAAATCGAGAACTGTCTGAAGATTTGATTCTTCGGCTTCGATGTCAAGTTCTTTTCCGTTTTCGACTTCCGTTGCGGGCCTTTCGAAGTACAGGCTGTCCACGGTCTTGACAAGCTCCGTGAGCTCCTTGATCCAAAGATCTATCTCAGCTTTGCTCTTTTCGTTTTCAAGGCCGCCTTTCCTGATAGACCTTCTTATGAGCCTCGCATAGCTCACAATGCGGGCCTTGTCTTCGACCTCTTTGAGCTTAGCTTCATCTTCAG
Organism: uncultured Oscillospiraceae bacterium; assembly: GCA_964613315.1. GTDB lineage: Bacteria > Bacillota > Clostridia > Peptostreptococcales > Anaerovoracaceae > RUG13409. The sequence goes on from CAZTHD010000255.1 coordinate 1,074, forward strand.
TTCCAAAGTATGCAGCCAAAGTCTTGTGCCAGAACTCCTGAGCCGTGTCATAATCAAAGCCCTGGAACTCTTTCACTACGCCGTGATCGTATTCTGAAAATCCCACATAGGCATTGTACATGGCTGCAAGCTCATATACGGGATGCCCCACTGCGAGGGTGTCCATATCTATGATCAGGACCTCGTCGTTTTGGAGTTGCACGTTTTTCGTATGATAATCCCCGTGGACCATATGATCGTCATGAGGAAGAGCTTTGAAAAGTTCCACCAGCTTTTTGCCTTCTTCTTCCGGCAGATAGTCTTTAGTATATTCGGACCATTTCTTGCCGTTGTCATTCATGTCGGGAAGCTTACCTTCGGGGACCACCGTATTGTTTATGAGCTTTAAGAGCTTTACGTATTCATCGACCACCCAGTCCATCTTTTCGGGCTCCTCGGCAAGTATATTGGAAAATGAACTTGCGTTGAGCATCTCGAAGACTGAACCGTAGCTGTCTCCCACTCTTACTACGTCATAGGATATGGCGGTAGGAAGGCCGAGGACGAGGGCCAGCTTTGCAACTTCCCTCTCGTGCTGTATCTCCTCAAGAGCATTGGCGTCATTGTATACCTTTACGACGTTGTCGCTGTCTATGCGGTATACAGTGCCTTTGGCTCCCCTCCCTATCTCCTGACAGCCCTCGATGCTCACTACTTTGTAAGCTTTCTCGATGGTCATCATGTCCGTGAATCCGGTCATCTCAAAGATCTCGTATACTTCTGAATTCACGTTTATTATCTTAAGATCCGGATTCGTCTTCTTTATATGGAGTATCACGCGAAGACCTGCGCTTGAGATATATGAAAGATCCGCTGCGTCAAGTACTATCGCAGCATCACTGCGGCCGCCGATCTCATTCTGGATGTATTCTTCCGTTTGAGCGGCATTTCCGGAATCCACTCTTCCGGAAAGATTTATTCTGATCTCGTTATCCATTTTCTTTGCACCCTTTATATTCGAAACTGAGCATGGTAAGGTCATCGAACTGTTCGGCCTCTTTTACCGGGACTTTCTCCCAGTCTCCGGGATACATGCGGCTTTCCTTCTCAGGATCTACGATATATACGAGAGAGTCAGACTCCTATGGTCCTGAACATTCTTGCGGATAATGAGTAGCGCCTTTTTTCGCGCGAGCTCATTTCCTTTATACTCTTGAGCGGCAACTTCTTTATTCCTCTTCAGCTTCTTCTTTTACTTCTTCTGCTGCTTCACAGCATTCTTCGCAGCACTCTTCGGTGCCGTTCTCTATGGTCAGGATCTCATTGAATCCCGTCATCTCAAAGATACTCATGATCTCTTCACAGACGTTGGTGACCTTCATGCTGCCCTGCTTGTTCATGATCTTGAGAGCCGCAAGGAGGACTCTGAGTCCTGCGGAAGATACGTACTCGAGCTTAGTGCAGTCGATGACAAGTTCCTTTACGTCCTCTATGGAATCCATGATCTCTTTTTCAAGATCTGTTGAGGTAACTGTGTCCAGTTTTCCCTCGAGACAGAAAACGAGTTTTCCTTCTTCTTTTTCTTTTGTGATATTGAGCATATTTGCCTCCTAATGTATACTTCAGCTGACCGCAGCAAAAAACTGCGGAACATATATTTTTCCAATAAATTAGTTTATCATAATAACGAAATCATCTCAATTATCCCCAAAGAAAAAAGATGCCCGGTAAGGCATCTTGATCCTATAAAGCTATCTAATAACTTCTTGTCAATGGCAGCATGGAAAGATATTTCTCATATGCAGCTTTCATATACGGCTCCGCCCTCTCGTCTACGGGTGGATACTCCGCTTTGAACTCTTCGAATGTCGGCACGTATTTGGAATGGAACTCAGGATATTTGGATCTGAGACCCTTTACTATGGTGTCTTCCTTCTTGAGACCCGCGCCGCCGCCCTTTCGCGAGAGGATGCAGGAGCTTGCAAGCGCGAACTATCTGGCGC
>CAZTHD010000256.1:0-3035 GCA_964613315.1 uncultured Oscillospiraceae bacterium
TTTCAAGCCCCCGCTTCAAAACCCGTTATGGGTCTAAGCGGTGGGTTGTTGACCTTTCACCTATTATATTCCGGGCCCCGGGCCCTTTGATATGTAATATCATCAAAAATATTTACCCTATATTATACAATAATTATTTCCTGCTTGACACTATAAAATTATGAAGAAAAAGTCTGCTGGAACTTCTTGCAGCTATCACATCTTCGCAGGTTCATGTCCTGTCTTATGATACGCAATGAAAAAAGATACCCGAAGGTATCTTTTTTCATTGGTGGACGATACAGGACTTGAACCTGCGACCTCCCGCGTGTGAGGCGGGCGCTCTAACCAGCTGAGCTAACCGTCCTTATGCGGGCACGGCTTTTTACCGTACCCGTAGATAATACTACCCTTTCGGATTTTTTGCAACAGGGTTTAGAGGCTGCACATATAGTTGAAGGTGCGGATGAGCTGGCTTGTGTAGCCGTTCTCATTGTCATACCATGCAGTGATCCTTACTTCATAGAGTCCGTCTCCGAGGTCGCATACCATTGTCTGGCTTGCGTCGAAGAGTGAACCGAAGGTGCTTCCTACAACGTCTGTGGAAACGATCTCTTCATCGGTGTATCCGAAGGAATCGGATGCTGCTGCCTTCATTGCCTCGTTGATGCATTCCTTTGTAAGAGCCTTGTCGGATCTTACGACTGCGTCAAGAATTGTGATGGAGCCTGCGGGTACGGGAACTCTCATTGCGTTTCCTACGAGCTTGCCTTTGAGCTCGGGGATGACGTTTGCGATAGCCTTTGCAGCGCCTGTGGTGTTAGGAACGATGTTGAGAGCGCCTGCTCTTGCTCTTCTGAAATCACCCTTGCGGTGCGGTCCGTCGAGGATCATCTGGTCGCCTGTGTATGCGTGGACTGTCGTCATCATACCGGAGAGGATGGTGGTCATCTCGTGGAGTACCTTTGTCATAGGTGCAAGGCAGTTCGTTGTGCAGGATGCGCCTGATACGATGGTATCTTCCTTCTTTAGGATGCTCTGGTTTACACCGTATACTACTGTGGGAAGATCGTCTCCTGCGGGAGCGGAGATGAGGACCTTCTTTGCGCCGGCATCAAGGTGAGCCTGTGCCTTTGCCTTGCTTGTATAGAAGCCTGTGCACTCGAGTACTACGTCGATGTCAAGGTCTTTCCAAGGAAGTTTGGAAGCGTCTGCTTCTTTGTAGACTGTGATCTCTTTTCCGTCGATGCAGATGGAGCTTTCGCCGGCCTTGATGTCATGACCTTCCCATCTCTTCTGCGCGCTGTCGAACTTCAGAAGATATGCGAGCATATCGGGGCTTGTGAGGTCGTTGATTGCCACTACGTCGAACCTGTCGTCTCCATGGAGCTGACGATAAGCGAGTCTTCCGATTCTTCCGAATCCATTAATTGCTACTTTGATCATTTCTTTTTACTTCTCCTTCTTTTGCTTTTGTTATATGTTCGAAGTACTAAAACTATTAAAACGAATAAGAGGAATAAACCGCCAATACTCATTATAACAATCTTCTTGATTTTATCAAGTCTGGCTTTCTTTTCCGCTTCTTCTCTTGCTATGCGCTCGGCTTCCTGTCTTTCCTCTTCAGCCTTGCGCTCTGCTTCCTTTCTTGCAGACTCCTCTTCGTCGGCTATCTCCTGATAGGATTTGAGGCCTTCGAAGAAGTCGTTCTTATGGACGTCGAGGGCCGGATCTCCATAGATCATTCCCCACTTGAGAGGACTGTAGCTCTGGATCTGGGAGGCCTTCGTTATGCCGTTCGGATCCGTCGGAGCCTGCTCATAGGTATTGCCGTAATAGAGCCATCCGTAGAACCACCACTGATGCTGGGATTCGTGTTCGGGGAATCCGAACTTCTGAGTGATCTGGAAAGGAGTAAGGCCGTTTAGCTCCGCATATCTTTGATCTATGACGTCCAAAGATATGGTATTCTCGTCCCAGAGGTGAAGGTAAGCTTTCTCAAGGAAGGGGAACTCGGAAGAATATTTCTCGATGCACTTTTTAAGGCAGTTAGAGGTCACTATATGCTGTCCGTGGCCGTACTCTCCGTCTATATCGTGGGTCACTATAACTTTGGGTTTGTATTTTATTATGGTCTGTCTGAACCATTCTATAATAGCGTCTTCCGTAAGACCGTCGGACCAAGAGAAATTGGCCATTCCTTCGTCAAAGCTTTCAGAATAGTAATCGAGCCAGCCTGAAGACTCAAGTTCGTTGGTTATGCCCACAGCCCAGAGTCCGTTCTCTCTTTCCGCATAGCGTCCGGGCTCATAAATGTGATCTGTGGTATATACGACCTGAACGTTAAGATCTCTCACCTGTGCATAGTAAGGAAGCAGTCCTGCAAAGAAGAGCTGCTCGTCGTCAGCGTGGGTGGAGAAAACGAGAAGATCGGTCTTTCCCACGAGAGGAGCATCCCACTCCTTGTACGCCTGGTTCTTTATGGTTCCGTCTAAGGGGAGTTTGAAATTCGACTTCTGAGCATAGGAACAGTTGTCGCATACAGTGATGTCGAAACCCACGTCTCCGTGACCGGGCTCTGCTGTGAGGACGTGCTCGGCCTTATTGGAGCAGTAGGAATGAGGCATGAGGTTCTGGCTATAATCGTAGATCTCGTTCCTTACGAAGCTCTCCCTGTTGTCGTAAAGAGCTGCAGGCCAGTCCATGATCTCGCCCAAAGTTGCCTCGCAGTATGCCCTTCTGTCTTCGTTGTCTTCATAAAAGCTGATGCGGCCTGAGATATAGTTTCCGTAGATCTCACCGTAGTCGTAGTTTTCGTATTCGTAGTGCATGAAGCAGCCAACGAGTCCTCCGTTGTGAACGTAGCCGTGGTCTGAATCATAGCCGTCTATCCTGACTATGTTGTCGATTATGTTGCCGTATCCGAAGGCAAAAATTCCGCCCATGAACTGTTCTTCTTTGTAAACGGGATCGTCGTCTATGCATATGAGCGTAGGCTCAACGGTGCAGCCCTTTACCACGCACTTTCTTGCAAATCCTATGACTCCGGCTGTGCC
>CAZTHD010000257.1:0-1174 GCA_964613315.1 uncultured Oscillospiraceae bacterium
GCAGAAGGAAGACGGAAAACCTGCATATGAGCTTTACCAAAAAGACGGTATGCTCCAGACAGCAGCTGACTCGGACGGAGAAGGAAGATTTCTATTTGTCCCCATCTACACTCTTGATGGAAACACGATGAAGGACTGGTTCTACACCGCCTTCCCTGATGGCCGTATGGAGACGATCCGTCATTCAGGAGAACCTGTGTATGACGAAGGAAAAACAGTCTGGATCGAACCACCGGAAGTTGTAGAGGTAAGACTCTACAAGAGCATGGATGATGCTCACTACCTTTCAAATGGATTCGGGAAGATACCGATCGTTGAAGGAAGCAAGTATCCGGAACTACCTTCAGCGACAACTATCGCATTCAAAAACGCCATGACAAACGCTGGATTCGGAGTAGACATTGATTGGAACGCTGTAAGGGAAGATGCACCGAAGTTTTTCCATATGACAGAGGAAAGCGGTCCTGAAGTGTACAGATCAGTGGACGAAAAGACACCGCGTGAAGAAAGCAGTGAAAAACCAAGAGTCGAAATGCCTATAGCGAAGAAAGAAGAAATGTCTGCAGAAGACATTGCAGAAGAGCAGACATCTCTTGATCTGACAGATCCTATACTTGCAGCACTCTCTGTGGCTCCTACAAAAGAACCGGAGCTAGTTAGGGAAATAGAGCAGGAAACAGAAGATGTTCTTGCTGCGGAAGCAGAAGTAAAGGGTTCAATGACAAGAGAAGAAGCACTTTCAACAGTGTTCTTTGCAGCAGACAAGCCAAACCTTGCGATCTACAACGGGCACACCTTTAGGGAAAACCTTGAGAACTATGACGAGTTTAAAGGAACCATAGAGATGATCGCCAGGAAGAAAAAGATCTATATCAGATGGATCTCACCCGATGTGCTGGAAGCTGCTGAGACGCTGACGGCGTAGCTTAAAAGGAGTGCAGGAGGCTCCAAAACAATGGCAAGCGAAGTAACTCTTGAAATCGCATTCGATCTACTCCACATAACGGACGGTGATGTCAGAAGGAATCAAACTGACATCACCTGCCCTCTTTGTGGTGACAGAAAACACAAAAAACTAAATGTTAATTTTGAAAAAGATATTTTTTTATTTGTTAGATTTTTTATTTCTTCATCTACTCAATTTGATGATCCAATAATAAAGGTAATATTGCTA
>CAZTHD010000257.1:1184-3008 GCA_964613315.1 uncultured Oscillospiraceae bacterium
ATGTTAATTTTGAAAAAGGCGTTTTTCACTGCAACAAATGCGGAGTTGGAGGAGGTGCACTTGCTTTTTGGGGCCTCATGCGTGGGCTTAGTACTACCGATAACAAAGAGATAGCAAAGGACTATTACCAGTTTATCGGAGAAAGTCCTGACAGGACTGCTGTAGTACAAAGACCAAGGCCAAAAAGAGAACCCGAAAAGCAGAATATTGCCTCTATTACAACAAGGGACAATACATACAGACACCTTCTGTCACTTCTAAACCTTTCAGAAGAGCACAAAAAAGATCTTCTAAGAAGAGGTTTCAGCGAGGATGAGATCAAAAGCTCAGACTATAGATCTTATCCTCAGACCGGACTTGAAGACATCTGCAGGAAACTCATCTCAAAAGGGTGTGTTCTTGCCGGAGTGCCGGGATTTTATGTCACCGAGAGCGGAAGTTGGTCCTTAAGAAAACTTGGAGACGGTTATCTGATCCCTCAAAAAAATTCCAGAGGACAGATACAAGGGTTCCAGGTGAGAAGATCATCAGGCAACATCCGCTACCTAACCCTGTCTACGGATGGATATAAGCAAGGTGCCCAAGGCAAAGCGTATATGCATTTCGTAAAGGGAAGCCGGGGAGGAAACTCCTTTGTCATCACTGAAGGGCCCCTGAAAGCAGACCTGATAAATAAGTTTACAGGTTTCTCAGTCTTGGCTCTGCAGGGAGTCAATGCAGTATCATCATTTCCTGCAGCCATAACATCTCTTAAGAATCAAGGGTATGAGATGGCCTATGTAGCATTTGATATGGATCTTACAACAAACGAGACCGTTCAAAAGGCATTAGGCAGGATGGAAGAGCTGCTTGATGAACAAAGCGTTCCGTATAAAACAATGTTCTGGAATACGGAATACAAAGGTCTGGATGACTGGCTTCTAGCAAAGACTAAGCACGTCATCTAGAAAGAGGTAACAACTCAATATCGATTTCCCTTCCGGGAAAGAAACGGCAGATATGCCCAATCTGCTAAATCTTATACCGGAGGGGATGGGCTCCCTCCGGCGTGAAGCCAGGAACGAAATCCGGCGTAGCTCAAGGAGGAGCACCAAATGGAAAATATCATTTTTATCACCGAGGCATGGGTCAACGACAGCCGCAAAAGAAGAACGTATAATCAGAATAACCTTTATAAGGAGATGTCAAAAAACAAGTTTGGAGACATTATTATAGAGTTTGAAGATTTGACCTTTTCTGGTCGTGGAGCGATCGACATCAAAGCTCTCATCAGATGGAGAGGATTCAGTCTTCTCAACATGATGAATGCACTGGTTGCCGTAGAAGAAAACAAACATGTCGCAAAAAGATATAAACTTGGAGAGGGATCAACACTTATGGATCTTTACAATAATGTGCCGATGTTCTCAACGATCCATGTTGTATCGAAGGTAAGATTCAAAGATGAAATAACCTTAATCGAATTCGAGCTGATAAAAGACGGAACAAAATCTATCTACATCAACAAGATGGTAAACGTCATCTAGCGATTATTCCAAAGAAAAACCCGAGATATCCTGCATAAGGACCTCGGGTTTTTCGTCTAATGCGTTCAATCGCATGGAGGAGTCACATTTGTATTAAGAGTCGTATCTTGATAGTTGGATCATTAAACTCTTCAAGGAGGGTTCGGAAGAAAACGACTTGTTCGAATTCATTCTTTTCGAAGCTGATACTGAGATCCATATGGTCCTTAAGTTCCTCTATGGACTCATCCATATACATGTCACCTTTGCTCATTCTCGCCTTTTCTCTTACATCCCTTGCTACACTTTGCTGATATTC
>CAZTHD010000258.1:0-2997 GCA_964613315.1 uncultured Oscillospiraceae bacterium
TCTTACGACGGGCAGCAAGGAACTCGATAAATATACCTGCGTAAAAGACTATGCGGAGCGTCTCTATGCCCGCATACTGCCAATGCCCGACGGCATCCAAAGAGCCATGGACCTCGGCTATCCATGCAGCCACATCATAGGCATGCAGGGACCCTTCAGCTACGAGATAAACAAGGCCACCATGGAGATGCTCGGAGTAGAGTGGATGGTGACCAAGGACACGGGAGCCGAGGGCGGTTTCACGGACAAGGTGGAAGCTGCCGCAGACTGCGGCGTAAGGTCCGTAGTCATAAAGAGGCCTCTTAAGGAAGAAGGTCTTTCCTTCGGAGAGTGCCTTTCCCTTCTTAAGGAACGCTACGGCGTGGAGCCGAAGAAGGAGGTCACGGTCCTCGGCATAGGTATGGGAGACGGAGATACCCTGACCCTCGAAGCCGACAAAGCCTGCAGGAAGGCAGACCTCATCATAGGGGCAAAGAGGATAGCGGAAAGCCTTTCAAGCTACGGCAAGCCTCTTAGCTTTGCCATTTTGCCCAAAGATATAGAAAAGATAGTAAAGGAATCCTCAGGCCAGAGATTCGTTGTTGCAATGTCCGGTGATACGGGCTTTTACAGCGGCACAAAGAAGCTTTTGCCCCTCCTTTCCGGCATGAACGTAAGAGTCATGCCGGGGATCTCCTCCATCCCTTACTTTTGCAGCCGCATAGGCGAGTCCTGGGACGACGCACTCCTTGTCAGCGCCCACGGAAGATACTGCAATCTGGTATCAAAGGTAAGAGAAAACAGGAAAGTCTTCGCCCTTACTGGCGGGGACCTTGGCATAAAGGAAATAGCGGCCCTCCTTTCCGAGAACGGACTTGGCTACGTAAAGCTCACGGCGGGAGAGAACCTCTCCTACGAGAATGAGCGTATAACAAGAGGCACGGCAGATGAATTCAAGGAAAGAGAATTCGACAGCCTCGCAGTCCTTCTTGCGGAAAACGAAAAAGCTGAGAGCATGCCCCTTACCCAGGGCCTTGACGACAGCGCGTTTTTAAGAGCCGAAGTCCCCATGACCAAGCAGGAGATAAGGGCCGTCACCATGGCAAAGCTTGGGCTTACCAGATCTTCCGTCTGCTGGGACGTAGGAGCCGGAACGGGTTCTGTTTCCCTTGAGATGGCAAGGGTCTCGGAGGACGGTTTCGTCTACGCTGTGGAGAAAAACGAAGAGGCCTGCGCCCTCATAGAGAGCAATATGAAGCACCTTGGCATCACTAACGTCGAGGTGGTAAGAGGCCTCGCCCCCGAAGCTTTGGAAGAACTCCCGGCGCCTTCCCACGTCTTCATCGGAGGAAGTTCGGGAAGCATGATTCCCATTATACAGAAGGCCCTTGAAAAGAATCCTTCCGTAAGAATAGTCATGAATACGGTCACCGTCGAAAGCCTCGGAGACGTTGCTGACGCCGTAAAGTCTTTGGGCCTCATAAACGAAGATTACGTACAGATCTCGGCAGCCAGGGGAAGGAAGCTCGGCAGGTATCATCTGATGACCGCACAAAATCCCGTGTTCATAGTGTCATGCGACGGACCGGGAGTGCCGGAAGCAAATCTCCTTGCAGAAGAGAGGGAGGACAGAAGATAAAATGGGACGCATACTTTTTTCAGCCCCTTCTTCAGGAAGCGGAAAGACCATGATAGTCTGCGGGGTCCTGCAGGCTCTTAAGGAAAGAGGACTTCTTGTTTCCTCCTTCAAATGCGGTCCCGACTATATAGATCCCATGTTCCACGAGAAGGTCATAGGGGTAAGATCGGCTAACCTCGATCTCTTCTTTTCAGGAGAAGACAAACTCAGGAGCCTTTTCGCAAGGAACGCAAAGGGGACTGATATATCGGTCATAGAAGGAGTCATGGGCTACTACGACGGCATGGCGGCAGACTCAGCGGAAGCTTCGAGCTACCACGTGGCAAAGGTCCTTGACTGCCCGGCGGTGCTGGTGGTGGATGCAAGGGGCCAGAGCCTCTCGGCCATTGCCAGTCTCAAGGGCTTTGCCGACTTCAGGGAAGACAGCAATATTAAAGGGGTCATATTCAACAGGATGCCGGAGAAGATATTCAATTCTCTAAAGCCCGAGATAGAAAAGCTGGGGGTAAAGGCCATAGGCTACGTGCCCGTTGCAAAAGACATGGTCATAGAGTCAAGGCATCTTGGCCTCGTGACGCCGGGTGAGATACACGATATGTCGGAAAGGCTCCACAAGCTCGCCCAGCTCCTCGAGAAGACCCTCGACATGGATGCCCTTATCGAGCTTGCAAAAAGCGCACCCGAGATAGAAGTAAAAGCAGAGGAGAGGGTCTTTGAACAGATCCCCTGCAGGATAGGGATAGCCGATGATGAGGCTTTCTGCTTTTGGTACAAGGACAATCTCGCCCTTCTAAGTGAGATGGGGGCAGAGCTTGTCAAATTCTCTCCCATACATGATAATTCCCTTCCCGAAGGGGTTCAGGGAATCATACTTCCCGGAGGCTACCCGGAGCTCTACGCAAAGGAACTTTCTGAAAACGAGTCCATGAAGGAGAGCATAAGAGCTGCTGTAAGGAGCGGTATGCCCTGCCTTGCAGAGTGCGGGGGATTCATGTATCTTCACAATGAGATGGAGGATATGAACAGCCAATATTATCCAATGTGTGGTATAATAAAGGGTAAGACATGGCGCACGGACAGACTGGGAAGGTTCGGATATATAAGCCTAAACGCTCTTGACGACAGCAGCTTTTTAAAAAAAGGAGAGACGGTGAGGAGCCACGAGTTCCATTACTTCGATTCCGACAGCTGCGGAGAGGCGATGAGGGCGGTAAAACCGAACAACTCCAGAGAGTGGATGTGCATGCATGCGGAAGGTAACCTTCTCGCAGGCTATCCGCACCTCTATTACGAATCAAATACATATCTTGTACAGCGCTTTCTTAAGAAATGCGCCGAAAGGAAATAGATATGGCAAAAAGCATAATGATACAGGGCAC
>CAZTHD010000259.1:0-2997 GCA_964613315.1 uncultured Oscillospiraceae bacterium
TGATCTAAACTCAGACAAATTCCTGTGAAAGTCAGAGAGTTAGCATGATGTAACATTTCATGGGGGAGAAAATAAGGATAGTCAAGAGAGGCTATTTGGACGGCGATTCTTACGTGCTCTGCGATCTTACGATCACAGAGGATGAAGAAGGTACGCATTACGTATACAGCGTTCCTGAAGGAGTCGACGAAGTAGTTCTTGTCCTCAAAGGCGATGCGGATCTCTCCGGAGAATTCGATTTCTTCGACGTGGTCACATCAAAGGCAATGGACCTGTATCCTGAAGATGACTATACAGCGATACAGCTCTTTGCCGCGGACGTTGACGATGACGGTGAGTTCACCTTCTTTGACGTTATACTGACCAAAGCGGCGGATCTTGGAAAAACTCCGTTCAGCTGGCAATAAAGTATGCATACCGGTTTTAGAGCCGGATACGCGAAAAGAATGGAGGGCGCCCCTTATGAGGGTGCCCTCCTTAGCTTTTTTACGAAAACGAGATCTTATTCATTTACGAAAACATCAAGAAGAGAGAGCAATGCATTTTGTCCATCTTTATCGAATTCACGATATTTTTCCATCATCTGCATTTCGTTGTCGTTGAGATCATATTCGTATACGGTTTCATATCGTCTTTCGATGTCAGTATTTCCGACAAGAAAGTCGATTGACGTATCGAAAAAGTTCGCGATCTGCGTCAGGACGTCTATTCCGGGTATCGTGGTCTGATTTTCATATTTACATACAGACTGCTGTGAAATGCCTATAGCTCTTGCAAATTGTGCTTGAGACAAACCTCTTTTTTCTCTAAGATATCTAAGATTTTTTATCATAAAAAAAATCCTCCTGATCATACTCTAATCTTAACAACCAAAAAGATTTTTTTAAAACAATATTATATTTTGGAATTCAACAACCGGTGGTTGTTAGAGCAGACTTAACAATTCTTCAGGTAATCGATCTCCGTTTTCGTAAGCTTTCTATATGTGCCCGGATGGGTGCGGCCGAGTCGCACCTCGCCTATGGCAGTCCTCTCGAGAGCGACGACTTTGGCGCCTACTGCCTTGAACATCTTTCTGATCTGACGGTTCTTTCCTTCGCAAATCTGTACCTCAAGGAGACTCGCATGTGCAGTCTGCTTGAGTAGTTTTACCCTTGCCGGTTTCGTTACGTATCCTCCGATATCCACGCCATTCCTAAGAATCTGCATTTTTTCCTCCGATATTGCAATGTTTATCTCGACTTCATAGGTCTTCCACACTGCGTTCCGAGGATGTGTTATTCGATTTGCGAGGCTGCCGTCATTTGTTATTATCAAAAGTCCTGTCGTATCCGCGTCAAGTCTGCCCACAGGAAATACTCTCTGGGTCACGTCTGTAAGGAGCGAAAGCACCGTCTCGCGTCCTTTTTCGTCTGAAGTTGTGGTTATATACCCAAGCGGTTTGTTCAGAGCGTAATAGACGAGTTTTTCCTCACGGGCGCTTATGTCTCTTCCGTTCACTGTCACTTTGTCTTCAGGTGATACCTCGGTCCCCAGTACTGTGCAGACAGCTCCGTTGATCCTGACTTTGCCCGCAGATATAAGTTCATCTGCTTTTCTTCGGCTGGCTATTCCGGCTTGTGCTATATATTTGTTTAGCCTCATAGGGCAAGACTAACACATTTTCCATAGAATTTCCACGACATTTTTTTGTCAAGTTGTTTTTTTATAACAAATAACGGGAAGCCAAAAAAGTTACGGAATTTTAAATCAAATATATAGAAATAACTTACATAAAAGCCGCAAATCATTGAAATTACAAGAGATGGGATTTAATGTATACGAAATTCCCGTAGACTGTGGAAAACTTGTATATTGACGAGCCGGTAATTTTGTGAATTCATTGATTTTTCAAGGCTTGAGGGCATGAAACGTTTTCCACAGGGCCGTGTGGAAAAACATACGGATCTTGCTGACAAAAATTATCAAAAAGTGCGAAAAAGCTTAAAAATACAGGCTTCGTTTCCGTGTGGAAAAGATTTCACGAACAAAAAAGAAACGCCAGGGCGGGTTTGCAAAAATTAAGGAATTTTTACGCCTCGAAAAAAAATCCCGCATCGGATGATCTTTGTGTTTCGATCCATCGATGGCTTTATTTCTCCGCTTTTTTTCTACTCTAAAAAGCTTGGACGTATCGATTGAGATTGATCTCTCCTTATGATATACTTACTTGATATGTTTACTAAACTTGATTTTATACTTGAAAAATACGAAGAGCTTTCCATGCTTGTAGCAGATCCTGAGGTCATATCAGACCAGACCAGGTGGAGAAAGCTCATGAAGGACATGGGCGATATGGAGCCCATCGTTTTAAAGTACAGAGAATACAAAAAGGCAAAGGAAGAACTGGAAGATACCAGGGCTATGCTCGACGATTCGTCCCTTGACGATGAGATGAGAGAGATGGCAAAGGAAGAGTTCAATCAGCTCGGTGAGGATATAGAAAGGTTCACCGAAGAGCTCAAGATACTCCTCCTTCCTAAGGATCCCAACGATGACAAGAACGTCATCCTGGAGATAAGAGCCGGTACGGGCGGAGAAGAAGCAGCTCTATTTGGCGCAGATCTTCTCAGGATGTATTCAAGGTACGCTGAAAGAAGAGGCTGGAAGGCTTCCATCACTGACATAAACGACACGGGCATAGGCGGCGTAAAGGAAGCCGTTGTCAGGATAGTGGGTAAAGGCGCCTATTCGAGACTTAAATTCGAATCGGGAGTCCACAGAGTCCAGAGAGTCCCTGAAACGGAAAGCGCAGGAAGGATACATACCTCTGCTGCTACAGTGGCTGTCATGCCGGAAGTGGAAGACGTGGAGCTGGATCTTAAGTGGGAAGATATCAGGGTGGACACCTTCAGAGCTTCAGGCCACGGCGGACAGTACATCAACATGACGGACTCTGCCGTTCGTCTCACTCATATACCTACAGGCGTAGTCGTTCAGTGCCAGGACGAAAAATCC
>CAZTHD010000260.1:0-2990 GCA_964613315.1 uncultured Oscillospiraceae bacterium
GTCGTTGCAGCAAATGGCGGATACGTATTCACCTTCGATAAGGGACTCTTCTCATTGGATGATCCTGTTGACAAGAACCTCAAAGCTCTTGCCGAGTGGATAAGAGACAACACCAATTATTATTGATACAGGAGGTCTTAGGATATGGAATTCAAAACAAAGAACTACGTAACTTGGGATGAGTATGTAGAAGCACATCCGAAGATGGCAGAGATTCCTGCTGCCAAGAAGATCCAGGAATATGAAGACCAGGTCTTCTCTCTTATGATGAGACTCTTCAGATAATAACAGCTTTATGCGGCCAGATCGAGCATCAGCTTGGTCTGGCTGTTATTGGTTTATCGTATTATTTATCACTTTTTATCAGGAGGCAATTAAATGAAAAAGAATAAAAATATTCATATTCTAATTGCAGTCATTATTTATTTTGTGATGAACTACATCCTTGGCAGATGCACCGATATGGGTATCACAGCCGCAGGTGCATCGACTCTTTCATTGTTCATCGCAACAATCTACACTGGGATCACTTATGGAACAGGCTGGGTCAGCATGCTTTCTATAGGACTTCTGGCATTTACCGGGATCTGCCCAGCATCGACGGTCATGGCAAACTCCTTCGGTAACTCTACAACAGTCATCTGTATAGGCACGATGGTGCTTTGCGTAGCCCTTGAAGAGAACGGAGTCACAAAGATCATTGCAGACTGGTTCATTACAAGAAAGATAGTTAAGAACAGACCGTATATGTTCATATTCATGTTCCTTCTCGCAAATCTTGTAATTTGCTACTTCATGGAAGCAACTGCTGTTATGATCATATTCGTAGCTCTTGCGGAGAGCATTCTCGAAGAGCTCGGATACACAAAGGACGACAAGTTCTCTAAAGCTATTTATCTCGGAGTTCTGTGGATCACATGCATAGGAAACGGAGCAACTCCTATAGGACATCCGGTTCCACTTCTTATGCTCAACTCAGGAGCAAAGATAACCGGAGTCAATCCTTCCTGGCTGAAGTATATGGCAATCGGTATCCCTCTGTCCCTCGTGACACTGGTGATCACCATCCTCATCTTCAAATTCATAATCAAGCCTGACTGCTCCAAGTATTCCAGCTATGACGTAGAGGCACGCCGTGCAAATATGGGCAAACTCTCTACAGAGGGTAAGATCTCCCTTATAGTTTACGTAGCGCTTATTCTCGTCTGGCTCGCTCCGGATACGATCGGAAAGCTCATTCCTTCCGTAGGAACAGTTCTCAGCACAGTAGGATCCTCCATCCCGTCACTGATCGCTACAGCTATCGTATGTGCGATAACCGTCAAGGGCAAACCGGTACTTAAATATGAAACAGCTGTCAAGAGCGTAAGCTGATCCACGATCATCTTCATCGCCTGCATCTTCCTCTATGCATCAGCATTCAATATGGAAAGCGGCGGTATCAAGGTCTTCCTGCAGACCCTTGTAGCTCCTGTCACATCCCAGCTTTCACCGTGGCTCCTCGCTGCAGTATTCATCTTCTTCGTGATCTTCGTAACGAACTTCGCTTCCAACGGAGTAACGGGAACGATAGGTATACTCGTCGGCGTACCTGCTATGATGGCGGTATTCCCGCTTGGATCCGTTGTAGGATACACAGTAATGGTCGCAATACTCTGCAACATGGGTATAGCAACACCGGGCGGAAGCGGATTCGTAGCTATAGCACAGAAAGACGACGTAATAGGCGGAGGCGAGACTCTGAAGTACAGCCTTCTCCTCATAATCCTTATGTACGTCGTATCTCTGTTCGTATTCTGGCCCATCGCACAGGCTATATTCTAAATATATGACCGGGCAGGGTGACAGACATCCTCCGGCTAAATATGCAGCTTTGGGGGCCTTAACGGCCCCCTTTTTAAAGAAGGTATCACAATATGACTTTTATTATATTCATAGCTGAATGTCTGGCAGGATTCGCTATAGGGATGATCATCGTGATCATCATAGCTTTCTTCATTGCCTATACAAGAACAGATAAAACAGTAAGCGAAATAACATTGGCAGAGCCTCTGCGTGAAAAGGCGCTTTCATATATGGAAAAGGCAAAAGACGCAGAAGCAAAGGGTTATGAAGAAGCGTTCAGAGATGTTTACGATGTCCTTATGCCTATTGATGTCAAGGAAAACAAATTATTATGCTGGCATGGAGAATATGAATATATAAAGCCGGTGATCCTCTATTCATTCTCGAAGACAGAAGCTCTGAAAACTCTTGTGTACAGTGCAGTATCAGAGCTTCTTTCCGAAGGATACAGCGAAGGTCCTGATATATTGCTTGAAGTCGATATGACGAAAGATTCCAAGGAAAAAGGTGTCAAAGGCTTCGGAAACTGTATGGCTCACGAGATAACGGAAGGAGTGGAAACCGTTTTTGCTGCGATGGCAGCCGTAACGACGGATCTCAAAAAGAGGATACTTCTTTCAAATACCTGGTTTTCAAAGTATTATTTCAGGATCATAGGAGCTGCCAAGACGCAAAAATTCTTTTCTGATACAATAGACGATATATATGAAAGATCTCCGGAAGCAGCTTTTGCGTGCGGAGTGAAGATGTATATGGAGATCATCAAAATGCAGAAGAATTATTAGTGCTAGTGCATGAGTAGGAGTAGAAATGGAAATCAAAGAATTACAAGAGTACAGAAAGAAACTCTATACCGACCTTTATACCAACGTTATCCCGGACAGGGTCATCGTTCAGGACGGTCTTGGTATAGAGTTCATGATCCAGTATGCAGGGAAAGACCTGCTTACTACCCAGTATTGCTATACTGAAGAGCTTTTGGATGAGATATTCACAAAAGCTGCAGAAGACGTCATGAGAGGCGATATCATGCCGGCGGTATTCGCAAGGAATGCCATATCCATCATGATAGAGCAGAGCATTTCAGACTGCATGGGAAAATCGGGATTCATTCAGCATCCCGAGCACTGCTACATGCAGCCGGA
>CAZTHD010000261.1:0-1124 GCA_964613315.1 uncultured Oscillospiraceae bacterium
TGGAGCCTGAATGAAATTGACATAGGGACTCTCAAAACATTTTTCAGCCTCTCCCGGTTCATACACCGATACGCCACATTTTCTTGCATATCCTTTTTTTACGACGCTCGATATTGCTTCCAGTTTCCTTTCATCAAAAGCATATCTTGCACGGTGAAATATATATGCATCAACATAATCAGTATGCAGTGTTTCAAGTTGCTCTTGAATCTGTTCTTCTATAGTCCTTTCATAATTTTGTGGTTCGATTTCATCAAGTAGGTTAGGTATAAACTTTGTACTGATAAAAAGTTGCTCTCGTGGAATCTTTTTTTTCTTCAAATACTCCCCAACTACTTCCTCGGCAGTTCCATAGGCTTTGGCAGTATCTATTGCTTTTATACCGTTCTGAGTTGCATAGTCAAGCAATGATACCGCATCTTCCAAGCATGGTTTTTTTTGCCCTCTAATTCCATAATCCATTCCAAACTGAACGGTTCCTAAGCATAGCTCCATTTTTTCACCGCCTGTCTATATCTATTTCCTATAATTCTCTACAACTTTAATGACTGTCTTAATCACATCCTCTACATCTTGATCAGTCATCTTCGGATATAGCGGTATACTCATTATTCCTTTATAAATCTCTTCCACATTAGGGCATAAACCTTTTTTATAACCAAGTCGTCTATAATATGGAAACCAATATACAGGAATATAATGAGTCTGCGGTTGTACACCCTCAGCGCTCATAGCATCAAAGAACTCTCTTCTCGTGCAACTAAGCTTATCTAAATCCAAACGAATAATATATAGATGTCTGCATGTATCTGATTCATCTATCTCCTTTTGAAGCTTTAACTCAGGTATACTCTTTAAAGCTTCATCATACTTCTCAACAATTTCTCGCCTTCTAGCCTTAAATTTCTCAAGCTTACTCAACTGACTAAGCAATAAAGCCGCCTGAAAATCCGTCATACGATAATTAAATCCGAGGCTAACCTGTTCGTAATACCATATGCCCTCATGCGGTGCTTCTTCCATAAGTTCTTCATCATGTTCTATTCCATGCATATGAGCTAAAACCAGCTTATGATACATCTCATCATCGTTTGTGGCTATTGCTCCGCCCTCACCACCAGTAA
>CAZTHD010000261.1:1165-2966 GCA_964613315.1 uncultured Oscillospiraceae bacterium
TTTACCGGATGAAATGAGAAGCATGTCATATCAGCCAATGAACCTATCGGTTTTCCGTTATATTTGGTCCCAATGGCATGAGCTGCATCTTCGATAAAGATAAGTCCATACTTATCACAAATCTCTCTTATCCTATCATGCTCTACTGCTTGACCTGTATAATCCACCGCAATAATGGCCTTTGTCTTTCCCGTTATGCATTTTTCAATACTGTCAGGATCAATATTGTAGGTTTCAGGATTCACATCTGCAAAGACTACAGTTCCTCCACAGTATCTTACACAGTTTGCAGATGCAGCGAATGTCAATGGCGTAGTTATTACCTCGTCACCTTCTTGTATACCTGCAGCTATACAAGCACAATGTAGTGCCGCTGTTCCATTAGAACAAACCACTGCATGTTTCGCCTCTGTTATCTCTTCCAGTTTTCTTTCAAGCTCTGCCACCTTAGGTCCGCATGTTATAAGTGGCGACCTCAGCGTTTCCACTACTGCGTTTATATCCTCATCATCCACCCACTGACATCCATAATATATTTTATTCTCTCTAACGGGGTGTCCACCATTTATGGCTAACTTTTCCATATTACCTCACAATCTGACATTCGAATGTTTCATGCCAGAGTTATCAATGCTCGTCCAAATCCGTCTTAATTCTCTGCTTAAGCTCATCCACGCTCAACCATTCTGTATTAGTTCCGGAACTATATTCAAATCCCTGCTCTACTTGTTTTCCATCCGGAATAATGCCTTTGCTCTTAGCCCAATCATAATGAGGATAAATGATGTAGTGTTTATCATACTCATAAGTATGAAACGAATCTTCTCTAGTTACCATTACCTCATGGAGTTTTTCCCCTTCACGGATTCCAACTTCCTTCTTCTCACATCCCGGAAGCATAGCCTCAGCAAGATCTGTTATCTTGAAGCTCGGTATTTTGCTTATAAACGTCTCACCACCACGAGATTCATCCAGAGCTTTTATCACGAGTTCCACGCCCTGTTCAAGGCTTATCCAAAACCTTGTCATTCGAAAATCCGTGATTGGTAGAACCGTATTGCCCTTATCGATTAGATTCTGGAAGAACGGAATGACACTTCCCCTGCTTCCTGCTACGTTACCATAGCGAACCACAGAAAAAACTGTGCCATTTTCTCCGCTATATGCATTTGCTGAACAGAACAGTTTATCTGATACAAGTTTTGTTCCGCCGTAAAGATTTATAGGATTTACAGCTTTATCAGTACTTAAGGCAACTACTTTTTTGACACCCATATCAAGAGCAGATTCTATTACATTCATTGCGCCATTGATGTTTGTCTTTATGGCCTCATTGGGATTATACTCACAGGCAGGAACCTGCTTTAATGCAGCCGCATGAATCACATAATCCACACCATTCATTGCACGTCTTAGCCTTGATTCATCCCTGACATCTCCTATGAAAAAACGAAGAATCTCATCATACTCTTTATATTTATTGTTCATCACGAACTGCTTATATTCATCACGTGAGTATATGATAATCTTCGCAGGCTTATAATTTCTTACCACATATTCCACAAAGTGATGCCCGAAAGAACCGGTTCCACCAGTTATTAAAATCGTTTTTCCATTCAACATAAAAAAGAAAGCTCCTTCCTGAGCAGTTCCATCTGCTGTTTCTGAATCAGCTCTTTAGGCTCATATGTAAGCATTTGTTTTAAGTATCCTTGCGACTTTATTATTTCTCTGCTCTTTTCGTAAACAATATCGAATGCCATCGCACATCCCGATATTTCTGACTCAATCTTAGTCATAT
>CAZTHD010000262.1:0-2934 GCA_964613315.1 uncultured Oscillospiraceae bacterium
TATGGCATAAACTCTATCTTCATTGTACAACTTTATATTATTTAATCAAGGACTTAGAATAATATATATTGTGTAAATCTATACAATATATAGAAATATCGGCATTTTACCGAATGAAGCATATATTCTTCCGCTTAAAAGTTCGCAAGTCACATCTGTTCAGCTTCCCTTACAAGGGATGCCACGGCGTCTCCGCGGCAGTAGATACGGCCGTCCTTTTTGTAAGTAAAGTCATGAGACTGATCATACCAGCCCACATAACCTTTCTGGATATGATATCCCCTTGTGCGGTAGCCCTCGTCTTCGATCCAGCCTATATACCTGCTGTTTCCGTCTCTTATCTCTATTCTTGTCATTGAAAAGCCTTTCCTGACATCTGTGGAATATGTATGTCAGACTGTAAATTGTTTAGTTCTTTTCTCCGAAGATATCATCCCAGGTGGGCTTCTTCTTCACAGGTGCGGCCTCGGCTTCCGGAGCCGCTTCAGGCTTTGCGGGAGTTTCCGTCGGGGTTTCCGGAATACTTGCAGCCCCTGCTCCCAGATCCTCGTTTATCTGGTCTCTGAGGCTGGAAACGGGAGAGGCCTTGGTTTCTGTATCTGCAATATCTATCTTGGGAAGATCCATCTTGAAGAGCAGGTCGTCTATGGACTCTTCTTCCTTCTTCTCTTCTGCTTTCTCTTCCTTCTTTTCCTCTTTTTCTTTTGCCTTTGCCTCTTTCTTTGCTTCTTTCTCTTTGACTTTCTCTTCCTTCTCAACGGCCTTCATGTCTTTCTTTATAGCCTTGAGTTTCCTTCTTCTGTTTCCGGAAATACTCCAGGAGATTATGAGAAGAAGTACCAGGAGAGCCTCTATGAGAAGCCTTAAGACTCCGGGCATCTGTGGGATCTTTCTCTCGGGAAGAGAGTCGAGATTCGCCAGGGCAAATACGTTGAGGTCATCTGAAGATGCAGTGACTGTCTTGCCGGTCATATCGACGGTCACGGGCAGATCCTTTCTGTTACCCTTCTCGTCTATGGCATATACGGCAATATTTCTTCCGAATCCTTCGGGTATGGGGAATCTGAGGCTCACGTCACCTTTCTGCACTTCCTTATCCCCGTCTCCGTTTACTCCCTTTATTTCATAAAGATCATAAGAAGATGAAATGGAGCCCACTCCGTAGTCCTTTATCTCCGTTTCCTTTTTGCCGAAACTTTTAACTCGTTCGTAAAGAGCTTTGAAGTACTCTGTGATCTGATCTACATACTTGGCTATGCCCTTCTTCACTTCCTTTGTCTCAGGACGCACGCTGTCAAGAAGCTTTACTTTGACTGCAGTACCGGAGGGGAATACATCCTCTACGGTCTCAAGGTATATGCCTGTCTCCTCATCCGTATGTGAGCAAGGAGATATGATGCTGCCTTCTGCTCCGCATCTTGAGCACTTGGCTTCGAAGAGTCCTGTTGAATATATGGTAGCCTGAGTTACTACGGTGCCCTGTGAGAAGTCGTGTCCAAGAGACAGAGACTTCTGTCTCTCCACATGTCCGCATTCTCTGCACTCGTGCTCTCTTTCGCCCTTCTCTGTGCAGGTCGCCTGCACTATGGTGTACCAGTCGCCGTACTTGTGTGCGGCAAAGGGTGTCTCTATGGTCACTTCCTGTCCGCATACGGTGCATGTGCCTTTAGCCTGTCCGTGACGGGTGCAGGTAGATTCGGTTATGACCTGAGCGCTTTCGCCCAAAGTATGTCCTGTGGCTGCAATATTTCTTGACTGTACGGCTCCGCATACTGAGCATGCTCTTGTCTGTTCTCCGCCTTCAGTACATGTTGCCTCTCTTACAGTCTGCCAGTCGGAATAGCTGTGTCCTTTGGCGTCGATATAGCTTTGCTGCTTTGAGCCGCATACGGAGCAGACCCTCTCCTGCACCCCTATCTCGGTGCAGGTTGCCTGCGTGACCGTTGTCCACGCACCCCACTGGTGGTTGCAGGTGATGCTCACCGAAGAAGCAGAGCTTACTGTGGCTCCTCCGGAGCCCACAGTAAGGTTCACCGAGACATTGGTGGTAGTTACGGGAGCATCTCCCTTGATCCTGAAGGAGATATAGAAGACGGTGCCGTTGGGCTTTGTGGCGCTGTTCATCTGGGCTACGCCGTAGCACAGATTGCTGTCGTAGTTCGATACAGCAAGATCGGGAAGAGTCCATCCCGCTCCCGAAAACTCAAGAAGGCTTGAGTCATATGCAACGGCTACTCCCAGGTTGTCTACTGTCTCCGATGTAGACAGTACCGCGTTGAAGGTCACCGTATCGCCCTGCTTTGCGTATGCAACGGACGGATCAAGATAAAGGCTCGATGCCGCAAATACGCTCTGAGCGCTCATAAGTGCCAGAAGGCAGATAAGTATGATTACAGTCAGCTTTTTCATGATATGTTTCCTCACTAAAGCAAAGGATATGCATCTGCGTAGAACAGGTTGTAAAGAAGGCGAAGCACGTCGTCTCCGTTTTCATTCCCGTCTCCGTTGAAATCAAGGTTTTGGTTTACAATATATACTTCCGGATAGAAGAGGTGGTAAAGGGCCCTGAGGACGTCATCACCGTTCTTCATGCCGTTTCCGTCCACATCGCCTCTCAGGACGTCTCCTATGGCCGGAGTGACTATGGATCCCGGATTTATCTCTTGGGTAAGTGCTTCATCGGCATAGTACCTCCTGCAGTCTTCGCAGTACCAGTACTCTATGTTGCCTTCGCTGTCTTCAGTGGCAGGCACTGCCGGATAGTGGACCACGTTGGTATGGCTGATCCATGTAAGGTCACCGCCGAAGCCCTGGAAAGGAAAACTGCTCCAGGAACTGTCGCTGCAGGAATAGTGAGCCTTTGCTGCCACTCCGTAAAAGGCTTTCCCGTTTATATTGACCCCGCTGTTTGAGAAGAATATGTCGGTCAGGTTA
>CAZTHD010000263.1:0-2922 GCA_964613315.1 uncultured Oscillospiraceae bacterium
GCTGCCTTCTCTGTAGGGTACCTACGACTCTTCAGTCCTTCTTTCTTTTTGCAAGAAGCTGGGTAGCGCGCACTATGCCATCGGGAAGGACTCCTGAAGGATTTGCATAGAGTATCTTCCTCTCTATCCAGCTTTCGAAGTCTTCGTCTTCTCTAAAGCCGACTCCGTCCATGGAATCTCCGCTGTCAAGGAACTCCTGTTTGTATGAGTTCATCTCATCCTTGTCTTCGGCCGTAGGTTCTACAAGAAGCAGTTCATCTTTTGAAACGTACTTTTTGGGATATACGACTTCGAATTTCTCAAGGACCACTTTGCCTCTTTCGTCGAAGCGGTCGCCTATGCGCTCCGCAGCATCAGAAAAGAAATCTTCGTGGACGTTTCTCCAGTGACGGAGGCTCCTGTCCCCTTCGCCTTCAAGGTATGCGTGCCAGGCGGTGACTTCAATGAATGGGACAAGGCTTACGGAATAATTCCTGACTATGCAAAGAGCCTCGTCTTTGCTGTCTAAGATAATGCTGTAAGCTCCCGTTTCCGGTATGGGCTCTTTGTCGAAGACGTACTCGTCGTACCAGCTGGCCGTGGCAGTCTTTTTGCCCTCAAGTACTAAAGCGGCAAGGCCGTCTGCCATGCTGTCTGTGCCTCCGAAGGCCCACGCATCATATTCAGTTTCCTTGGAAACGCCTTTTTCTTTGCAAAAGGCTTCCCACATTTCTTCTGCTTTCATAACATTTATCCTCTTCCTTATTGTAACATAATTCACAACAAAAAACCTCTCTTGGCTAAAGAGAGGTAAATCAAGAAATAATAAACATCCATTATTTGGTTTATGAAATCACCATATTCACTAGATCTTTTGGTGAAACAACCGGAATCGGACTGTTTTTAAAATCTGTTTTGTCTCTTGTCACTATACAATCTACTCCCATTCTAATAGCACCTGCTGTTTGTAACGCATCCTCAAAGTCAGTGTAATTCAATCCAATAGCCGTGTTTATATCTTCGTCTAAGAAATCAGTGACGTGAAAAACTGAATCAAGTTCTCGTTTCATAAAACCAAGGGTATCTGAATTTGCGATTTTTCGAAAAATATATGCCATATTTGCAAAACTCAATACCGAAATATATCCGTCAACCATTCCATCGCAAAGAGAAAATACAAATTGAGCATCATCTACAAATTCATCTCTCTCTGCAATAAAATCAATAAGCACGTTAGTATCGATCCATATCTTCATACAAAACATACCTGCCAAGTTTGATTTGCTCTTCGGTGACGTCTTCTTTAAAAAGTCCTCTGATCGACGCAAGTGTCATAGGCTTGCTTTCACTATTAGAGATCAACCTGGCCACCTCCTTCCCATTCTTCATGATCACGATTACTTCCCCTTTCTGAGCAAGTTTCAAGTAGTATCCAAAGTTATTTTGGATCTGTGTTGATGATACTGTTGTCATAATGCCCCCTATTACACAACAAAAAATAGCTAATATTATTATATACTATTAGCTATTTTTGTCAATTACATTTAGAATTTCTAAGTATATTTTAAATATTATTCTCAATCAGTCCTTTTGAATAAAGCGCCGAGGTCGCTTTTGAAAATTCGCAGCCACAGAGATGCTGGCGGTAAAGGTTCAGCTGCTTTGAAAGCTCTATGGATCTCTTGTAGCCGTCTTTCTTTTTGTAATTGCCGCCTAAGTACTCTACCTTATACTTGCCTTCCAGCTGCTTTGCTATGGCGTAAATGGTATCGAAACTCTTGTAAGGGGATACGGTAAGGGTGGTATCGAAACAGTCGAAACCGTGCTCCTTTGCGTACCTTGCGGTCTCTTCGAGCCTTAAAGTAAAGCAAAGGCTGCATCTGAAACCTCCCTCGGGATCGTTCTCATAGCCCGAGATCACTTCGTAATACTCCCTTGGATCGTAATTGCCCTCTATGAACTCAAGTCCCGGGTAGAGTTCCTTTATGACTCTTTTCTGCTCGGCTTTCCTGTGCTCATACTCTTCTTTATCCGTGATGTTGGGATTGAAATAGAAGACGGTGATATCGTATTCACCGTCCTGCAGGAGCTTTTCTATGACTGCTGTGGAGCAGGGTCCGCAGCATGAATGCAGTAATAGTTTTTTGTTCATAGCTGTTCTTAAAGCACGTGTGAGTATGATATTGTGAGCAGCGCTTGCGAAGTGCAAGATGAGATTTTTTGCAAAGACTTTCAAGCGAGTCGGGCGTTAGCCCAAGCGAGCGCTGAAAATCTCAAAAAGGCTCATCGTTAAGCACTGAGCGGGCTGCGAACAGATATCATGCTCATGCGTGCTATGTAATAAATTAAATATCAGGCTTCTGGGTCGAAGAGCTCGAAGATCGGTATGCTGCCGACTCTTTCGGCTTCCCTGTAATCCTCTATGGTCCTTATGGTCCAGCTCACTTCCTGACCGCCTCTTTTTATGTATCTTTGCAGATGCTTATTGGCTCTGTCAGAGAATCTGTAAGCGACGAAATCGGGCTTTATGATAGGATTGAACCAAAGGTCTCTCAGCATGGTCTTCATGAGGCCGCTGACGTGGACCTGTGCTTCCTTTGAATAGTCCTGGGCCAGCTGTCCTCTGATGACCTCCGGGTGGTTCTTTTTGAACCAGAAAACGGCCCTTGGGTCGAAGGACTCGATGCAGTAAGGCGCATCGTAGTTTTTGAGTCTTTCCCAGGCTGCTTCGCAGAGTTCGTTGTAGTTGCCGTTTTCGACTTTGAGCTCCACTATCAGGGGTATCTTCAAAGAAAGGAGATCCTCGAAGAGAGGAACGTGTTCTTCGCTCTCTTCGAGGGTGTATTTTTCAAGATCTTCTTTAGTAAGGTCTTCGATGTGCACGTCGGCTCCTGTGACTCTTTTAAGGTTGGAGTAGTTGTATATACCTAGGTTCCCGTCATT
>CAZTHD010000264.1:0-2916 GCA_964613315.1 uncultured Oscillospiraceae bacterium
ACTTTGCGGCATGGGTGTCAAGCTTATAAGCGCCCTTGTGATGATCAGCATACTGGAGCCTAAGTTCCTGTATATATTGATACCTGTAGGCATAGTGTCCATATTGTTCACATTTGCCTTCAGAAAGCTGATGAAAAGGCACCATAAAAGCGTCCAGGAGTCTGACGGAAAACTCAGGATATTCTTAAGCGAGATACTGAGCAACCTCCTAATAGTAAAGGCTTTCTCCACAGAAGACTATACTTCTGAAGCAGCCGAAGAGAAGATGGAGGATCACAGATCCTTCAGGATGAAAAGGAATTCCTTCTCCAATCTGTGCAATTCTCTTTTCGGTGCAGGTATGAATGCAGTCTACCTTGCAGGTGTAGCCTGGTGCAGCTATGGCATATTAAAAGGCACTATCACTTTCGGTACACTGACTGCCATAACCCAGCTCATAACTCAGATACAGACGCCTTTTGCAAATATCACCGGATATCTGCCCAGATACTACTCCATGCTTGCCAGCGCCGAAAGGCTCATGGAAGCTGAGGAGTTCAAAGACGATACTGCCAAAACCCGCAGCCCGGAAGAAACAATGGATTTCTATGCAGGACTTGAAGCCATAGGCCTAAGGTCAGTATCTTTTACGTATCCTAAAGGTATGGAAATCGAAATGGCTGAGGGCATAGCCGAAACTGATGGCGCTGTAAAAGATCTGGATATAGAGATAAAAAAGGGTGAGTTCATTGCATTCACAGGCCGCAGCGGATGCGGGAAATCCACTGCTCTTAAACTTCTCATGGGCGTATACAAGCCTGAGAGCGGATACCGCTACTATATCGACTCCGAAGGGAAGGGGTGCCCTCTAGGTGAGGGATGGAGGAGCCTCTTTGCCTACGTGCCCCAGGGCAATGCCCTGATGCAGGGGAATATAAAGGAAGTGGTGTCCTTCGGAAGGGCAGGCACCGGTGATGACGAAAAGGTATGGGAAGCCCTTAAGGTCTCATGTGCATATGATTTCGTATCGGAACTTGAAGCAGGAATATATACTCCTCTAGGAGAAAAGGGCAGCGGACTTTCAGAAGGTCAGATGCAAAGGATAGCCATAGCAAGAGCAATATATTCAAGGCGCCCAGTGCTCCTTCTTGACGAAGTTACCAGCTCCCTCGATGCAGAGACTGAAAAGAAGCTCCTTGCAAATCTGCGAGATATGAAAGACCATACGGTGATTTTGGTCACTCACAGAGAATCAGCTGCAGCTATATGCGACAGAGTATTTGAATTTAAGTAAAAGAGAGTGTAAACAGTAACTCCTGATGTCTGACAAATCCTATACAACTGAAGATGTACTTAAAGCTATGCTGGATATCGCATATCTGGTATCTTGTTTGTTTACGGATAAAGTTCCTGATGAGACAAGAGTATCAGGTATGGATACTTCTCTCATGTTTGAAACAGCAAAGCGCCATATGATGGCTGGAGCTTTGGTCTGCGCTTTTGAAAAGGCCGGTATCAAAGGCGAAGGTTTTGCAAGTGCAAAATACTCGGCCATCCGTAAAAACATCGTATTGGATACGGAGAGGTCTGCATTTCTCGGTAAACTCGAGGAAAAAGGCATATGGTACATGCCTATTAAGGGTATAATCCTCAAGACACTATATCCTTTAGAGGGTATGCGCGAGATGGCAGACAACGACATACTCATTGATGCAGACAGGATGGATGAAGTAAAAAGTTTCCTTCTTTCACAGGGGTTTAAGTATGAACACGATGGTGATGTACATGAATCCTTCATGAAAGAACCTCTTTGCAATTTCGAGATCCACAAGAAGCTTTTCTCAGAGGCTCATGACGAGAAGATATATACCTATTACACAGATTTCAAGCGTCTCCTTGTAAAGGATAATGGTAATAGTTTTGGATATCATCTCGATACGGAAGATTTCTACGTATACGTCACAGCTCATGAATACAAGCACTACTCCGGAGGCGGAACAGGCCTCAGGTCTCTGATGGACATATTTGCATACGTCCGCAGGTACGGAGATGCTATGAGATGGGATTATATCACTGATCAGCTTGAGCAGATGGGCATTGCTGATTTCGAAAAAGCAAACAGGAAGCTGGCACTGAAACTGTTTAGTGGGGACGTCACAAGCATAGACGAGTTGAGCTTTGACGAGAGCGAGATGCTTCTGTATATTGCATCATCGGGGACCTATGGTTCGCTTAAAAACAGGGTGAACAACAAACTTTCTTCCTACGGAGGAGGGCTTAGAGGAAAAGTAAAGTATATATGGTCCCGTATTGTGCTTCCGATGCCTGTCGTAAAGAGTGCTTTCCCTGTATTTGCAAAGTATAAAATACTGCTTCCTTTGCTGCCTTTTTACAGGGTTTTCAAAGCAATTCAGAGGCATACGGGCTCTATCAGACATGAAATGAAGTATTTGATCAAATAGGACAGTTTAGAAAGAAGGAAAGGATCAGTAATGACAAGAATAGAGATAAGAGACAGAAACAGCAGGTATATAGGCTGGATCGAAGATGAGGGCTCCCGTAAAAGGGGATATCACATCCAGAAAGGTTATGTGGGCTGGTATGATGAATCTCATGATTTCACATACAGCAAAGACGGAAGGATCTATTGCCGCGGAGACGCCGTGGCATCTCTTGTCAGGGAGGCTGAACTGATGTGATCGTTAATTCATCATTCTTGATTGAATGATGCATTTATTTTTGCCTTTGCTTAATTACGAACGTTTAGGCGAAAGAATATTTGCTTCATTCGGGAAAAACCGATTTTTCTATACAATTGTGTATATTCACCCATATATATCATTCTAGGTTCTTGATAAAAAAATAATAAGTTGTACAATGAAGATAGAGTTTATGCCATATATATAAGAAGAATACTTGTATATGCATAAACTCTTT
>CAZTHD010000265.1:0-2914 GCA_964613315.1 uncultured Oscillospiraceae bacterium
GAGATCGACATCTTCATAGAGGATGGTCAACTGCCTTTAGGCTTTGACCTTACCCGTCTCTTTCCTTTCGGTCCAGTCCTCTATATCAAGATCCGAAGCGTAAATGGAAAGAACGTCGCCCTCTGAGAGCATCTGGTCTTCTTTCGCCCTTTTCCCGTTGAGCTTGAGGTCTTTTCTCAGGACCTTGTATATGACGGAAAGAGGAGCGTTCCTTAAATACTTCTTAAGGAACCTGTCTACCCTTTGCCCTGCATCATTGGATTCTATTACGATCTCTTTCATAACAAGTGATTATACCATAAAAAAATGGATATTCATTACAAAAAACAAAACTCCCCCGAATATTCACGGAGGAGTGCAAAATCCTATCTTTTAAAAGCTACATAGCCGCAATGATCTTGATCATATCCTCGAGGCTTGAGCCTGCAGGTATGGTGAAGGTCCCTATCTGTATTCGGTAATCAGCGCCCATGGCTATACCCTTATTCCACAAAAGATTGTAGAAGGTGAAGTAATCGTCATCGGAAAATCCGTAGGCAGAAGATACGTATCTGATGGCCTCCGAGTATCCAGCTCCTGCGGGAATGGCTACAGCGACCTGCTTCGTGCTCCTATAGTTCTCATCGATGACTATGGGAGCAGGCTCCTCTTCCTTCTGCTCATCTTCTTTGGCATCACCGCTCTGCGCATCTTCATGATCCGGTTTTTCTATAGGAGTAAGATCAACGTCGGAAAAATCTATGTCTATCTCGGTCTTGGGCTCTTCCGCAGCTTTCAAATTCGAGTAGCCCATTATGACCTGGACTCTCCAGAAAATGATAGCTCCTGCAATAGCAAGTATAAGAAGCGTCGTGAATATATCGCTGAAGTCGTAAATAAAATCCCTTATCTTTTTCATGTTATCTCCAATTATACCCGTGGTATATTAAAGTATTATACCACTACGTCCTATTCTTAATCAAGCCCGCCCGGGCTTCAAAGTCTGTGCGAAGGTACATTACCAGTATGACCAGGAAATTAGCTGTCCAGCCTACTGTAAAGGAAAGCAGCACCGTGACCGGCGTATTGGCTACGAATCTGGTGATGAGGTAAAGATAGCTAAGCCTTATGCCTATGGTGCATATGAGCATGGATATGAAGGGTCCCTTTGTATTCCCTGCTCCTCTTAGAGCATACATAAGTATTGCGCTGATCCCGTGGATCGGGAATGAAGAAGTTATGATCCTTATGCAAAGAGTTCCGTTTCTGATGACTTCCTCTTTAGAATTGAAGAAAGCCACTATATTTGGAGCAAAGATCAAAAGTATGGCGACCATGGTAAGAGAAGACACAAGCTGTATGACAAGACTTGCCCTGACTCCTTCCTTCGCTCTTTTGGCGTCGTTTGCGCCGAGGTTCTGGGAGACGAAGGTCATGCATCCGCTCCCTATGGAATTGTTCGTTGTGAACAATACTTCCTGGACTTTGTGATAAGTGGTATATCCGCTAAGAAAGTCGGTACCAAGGGCATTGATATATGACTGTATGAAGGTGTTTCCGACCATATTAAGAGACATCTGAAGGCCTGTGGGAAGACCAACGGAGATCATAGATCTGCATATGTCCCTGTCGAAAAGCCAGCCGCCTAAAACGAGCCTGACCTTTGCCTTGGTCCTCATCAGCTCTATAACGGTCAAAACTGCAGACAGCATCTGCGCTATGGCCGTGGCATAGGCCACGCCTTCCACGCCTAAATGGAACTTTATCGCAAAAAGAAGATCTAAAACTATATTTGTTAATGAAGCCGTCATAAGGAAGAAAAACGGTTTTCTGGAATCTCCTACGGCTCTTAATATAGCTGAACCGATGTTGTATATGACCTGAGCGGAAATGAAACTGAATATTATCCTCAGATATGCCGTAGCATAACCTAAGGACTCTTCAGGGACTCTTGTGAGCTTAAGTACAGAAGGACTCAAGGTGACTCCGAGTACAGTGAATAATACGGCAAAAAACAGAGCTATGACCATTGCAGTCTGCGATGACCTTTTAAGCTTCTCGTCCTCTCTTGCTCCGAAAAATCTGGATATGACTATCCCGACACCTGTTGAAAAACCTACCATACCGTTCAGTACTATGAGGGTTATGGGTGCGCAGGCACCGACAGCAGAGTACTGGGCATTGCCTACGTAGTTTCCAAGGACCCAGGTGTCGGTCATATTGTAAAGTTCCTGGAAAAGGTTACCGAGAACAAGAGGAATGGCGAATTGAATGACGAGACTGTATATGTTGCCTCTGGTCATATCCAAAGTTTTAGAATTTAAGTTATTTGACATATTTTTCCTCTTGATATATACTCGTTTTGCGGGTCATAAAGGATATCATGACCAAGCCATATATATTATTTATCTTTATCCCCTGTTTTGCAAGGCTTTGTTATACCGATATAAAATGCAGAGAACTTGAACACGTCTTCATATTCGCTCTTCTTGCTGGATCGTTCTTTACGGACGTACCTTTCGTATTGAGGATAGCAGGAGTACTGCTGCCCTTTGCCCTTTTTAAGCTGATAGGCTTTGGAGACGTGCTGCTTTTGTCATCCCTCGGATTCGACTTCGGGATATATGATCTATTGAGCATATTTGCCCTTGCATCCCTTTGCAGCGGCATAGTGTGCGCCTTTGCGCTTCTTTTCAAGAAAGTAAAAAAGGAAGACTCGCTTCCTTTTGCACCGTATATTTGCTCTGCCTGCCTTATTTGTCTGGCAAGAGAATATCTGCCTTTCTGAGATCAGAACAAGGTGAATCTTCTTATGTAGATGATGGCGGCAAAATATATGACGACTATGGCCACTGCCAAAGCGTCTCCCTTCTTGTAATGCATCTCGTGCAGTCTTGTTCTGCCCTTGCCGCCGTTATAGCATCTGGCTTCCATG
>CAZTHD010000266.1:0-2907 GCA_964613315.1 uncultured Oscillospiraceae bacterium
TGAAAAGCAGGCCACCCTGTTCATCGCCACGGACACCCATCTTCTTTCAGACGACCTGATAGACGAAGGCAACGTGAAATACGTGAAGGAAAACCTGACCGCCGACGGAAGGATACAGGAATGCGACTGCCGTCTCATGGAGTCACTTGTCGAGAAAGTCAACGACGAAAGACCGGACGCCCTCATATTCACAGGCGACATCTCCTTCAACGGGGAAAAGACTTCCCACGAAGCCTTCATATCTTTTCTGGACCGTATAGACAGGGATGTAAAGGTCCTGGTGATACCCGGAAACCATGACTTCAACATCGAAGGCTGCAGAGCGTATTACAACGATTCACCCTATGCGGAAAGCACAGTGGACGGGCAGGAGTTCTGCAGTATGTACGATACCTACGGATACGGAGGAGCTTTTGCCAGAGACGAAAACAGCCACAGCTATATATATGCGATAAGCGACACGATTTGGGCCGTCATGCTGGACAGCACCCTCTGCGAATACAACGAGGAAGCAGGTCTCAATACCGTGGGCGGCGTAATCTGGGAAGAGACCGTGGAATGGCTCCGGCCGTATCTTCAGGAAGCAAAGGAAAAGGGCATAAGAGTCATAGGCTTCAGCCATCACAACCTGACTGTGCACAATCCCATGTTCGTGGACAACTACGTCATGTACAATTCCGAGCTGCTGGCTGCGCTTTACGAAGAATACGGCGTGCAGCTGAACTTCTCGGGTCACCTGCACATACAGAACATAGCGAAAACGGGCAGCGTTTACGACATCGCCCAGGGCGGTTTCCTCGATTACGGCAACCGCGTCGGCAGACTGGATGTCTATGACAACTGCATGGAATATTCCAGATTCCAGGTCGGCGATCTCGGCGACTATTCCTTCAAGGTATTCTGCGACGAGTATCTGGGGAAGAACAGCTCGAGGTTCCGTGAAATGTACGGCGACAACGCAGAAGAGGTCCACCTTCTTGTGAGCCGCATCAACGCCTACTACTTCGACGGTGACTATCTGAAGATACACGAGCTCCTGAGCGAAAAGACAAAGGCGGCAAAACTGCTCAAAAAGTCCGGAAACAAATCATATATGGGCTCAATAATCGACGTAGAGAAAAAGGACCAGAACTACCTTCTGATCAAATAGGGACAGCAAAACTCCGGCCCTGAGGCCGGAGTTTTGTATTTCATACCGTTATTACGGATAGTAATCTTCTACTATCAAGTGATCTGCCGACAACACGAATTGCTTCGTGAGCACCTCTATGCTCCCCGAACCGGTACCGGGGTCCACAAATATAGTAATGGAGAAAATGAAGTCCTCAGTCGGGATCGTATCGTAATATAAGTACACCTGTACCTCCGAAGGCGAATTCTGGACCACTTCCATTCTTATGACATCGGTATCGGAACTTGCTGAGACCCACACACTGTCATAGGGCTCTGCGCCGTTGGCGACCGGTGATATCGTTAAAGTAGCTTCTGACTCTCCATCTCCCTTGCTTCCGCTTGCGACATAGATATCTAAAAGCGCATTGCCGCAGCGATCACATTTATAGTCTCCGTCATCGTCGTGGTGTTCCAGCTGAAGTATTACTCCGTACTGTTCTTCTCCGCATCTTAAGCAGATCTGTTTCATCGAGCCCTCGCTCTCGCAGGTCGCTTCTGTGACTATGATCGTTTCGCCCCAGTCGTGACCGAGGGCAGCTGCCTCTATGGTTTCCAGAACTTCAC
Source organism: uncultured Oscillospiraceae bacterium (assembly GCA_964613315.1). Lineage (GTDB taxonomy): Bacteria > Bacillota > Clostridia > Peptostreptococcales > Anaerovoracaceae > RUG13409. The sequence goes on from CAZTHD010000266.1 coordinate 1,738, forward strand.
CGCATCTTGAGCACCTCACTTCGCTGGTGCCGGACGCGGTACATGTCGCAGCAGTGACTACAACGATCTCACCATCCGCATGGCCCAGAGCCGGGATCACCGAGGTTTCTTCGATCTCTTCGCAAACGTTGCATATCCTTCCGTAGTATCCGTCTTCAGTACAGGTCGCCTCGCTGATGAGCATCTCCTCACCCCAGTGGTGACCGAGGGCCGCCGTTTCTCTCTCACCTACCACTTCGCCGCACCTTGAGCATCTGATCTCGACCAGACCTCCTTCGGCGCACGAGGCTTCTACTATGACCACTTCCTCAGCTGAGTCGTGGCCCAATGCCGCTATGACGCTGTCACGCTGTTCTCCGCATCTGAGACAGACCTCCCGTTGAAGACCTGTCGCCGTACATGTAGCGTTCCTGATGGTATTCTTAGGACCCCAGTCGTGCCCGAGAGGATCTGTGTCAAACCCTTCTTCGAGGAGTTCTCCGCAAACGGAGCACACAAGATCTCCGCTGTGCCCGTGTTCGGTGCAGGTGGCTTCCACGCCTTCTTCTTCGGACGGAGTATGATCTGCAAGGGGTATGTCCTCATCCTTTTCAAGGCCGCAGATCTTGCATATGAATCTAAGGATGCCCTTTTCTTTGCAGGTGGCTTCCTTTATGACTATTCCTTCATCGCTCCAGATATGATCTTCAGATGCAATGAGCTCTCTGACAGAGCTGGGGGAAGGATCTTCTCCTATGCCGCTGTTCATATCGTTTGCAAATCCTTCAGGATTTGTCATGGCAAATGCTGATTCCACTATGATTATTCCGGCGGCGGCTACTGCCATACCCTTTGCAACTTCCTTTATGCTCTGGGACAGGTCTTTCTTCTGCTTGAACGCGAAGCGTTTTTTCCTTCCTCCGCCTCCGAAGCGCCCTACTTCAGGGAATTCTCTGGCTTCTATATATTCAGCATTCTTTTTTTCTTTTTGTTCGAATTCTGTCACTTTACGGACGCTCCTTTCTGCATATTTGCTCTTCATATAATATTATTGCGAATATACTCGAATTGTCAACAAATTGTGCTTGCAAATCCCATCGATTTGTGATAAATATTTTGCTTGCAATATTTTGCTGCAGGTAGTATCCTATCTGCGTGATATTTGACGAAAGTGGGGTGAATATATCATGG